>QIAW01000467.1 GCA_003225655.1 Acidobacteriota bacterium | reverse complement strand
GTCGGTACGGGTGGTCGAACCCGCTGCCAACCATGTTTGCGGCAGGCCATCACGCACCAGGGTATCCATGTTCATGAAGTGGACCCAGCTTGTGGTCACTGGCCGGGTGATCAGCACGCTATCGCCGACCTTGAAACCGGAAGCATCGCTCACGTTGAACGACATCGCTCCCGAAGGAACGTAGGAATCGGTGATGGGCACGGAGCTGCTGGCGAGAGTTGTATACGATCCGGAGCCATGAATATTAAGAAAAGTGTTCGCGTTGGCGGCGGGCGCGGTCAGATTGATGATAGTTGCGTTCAGCCCTGACGATCCGCTGCCGCGCAGAACCACGCCGCTGCTGGTAATGGTCGCGGTTCCCGAGACATTAAATGTGCCCGGGCCCAGAAGGACTGCACCGCGAAAACCGTTGCCATCGGGCGTACGCTGGGCAACAGCGTTAATGGCCGCCTGAATGGTTGCGGTATCGTCTGCGCCTGTGGGAGTGATGGGCGGATTGGGCGCGGGGAGATCCGGCAATTTCACCCCGCCGCCTTTATAGCCGGCGTAGGAGTAATCCATGATGCGGTTGCCATTACCATCCGTCTGGTAATGCAGCAGGCCGTCGTTGCCGAAGTACACCCATGTGGATGTCGCCTGCGCCTGCAATGCCGCTGCAGTTGCCAGTAAGATCACGGTCAACTTTAGAGCGGGATTTTTGCCAAAGCGAATGTTCACTCATTCCTCACCAGTGGGTTTTGCACTCTGAATTCTTGCAGCGAGCAGTTTGCGGCCTGAGTTGCTATTAACCCCGCTGGCAACAAAAAGTTTTGGCCGGGATGTCGATTCATTATCGATTAAAGATTGCCACAAATATCTTTTCGGCGCGAACGCTTAACCCCAACCCCCGAGGTCAGGGGAATTTGAAAACCTCAGTGACTAAAGCCCGCATTTTATAGGCTCTTAGCGGCACGGCTGGAAGAGCTGCGGAAAAAACATTTATTCTGTGCGCTCCGCTTCGCTACGCGCAAGCCTGCGGCAGCGAGGAAGTATGAGTTTGCAAGCACTTACGGCACGACTGAAAGTCGTGCCCTGATACAAGTCTTCACACACGAGAGTTTTTTCCGCAAGCTCTGGAAGCCGTGCCCTTCCGAAAACTAGTTATGAAACAGCTTCTAGGGAAACAATCCAGACATCGTTATAAAGCCGTCAGTGCGGCGAGCACCTCCGCTGCACTGGGCAGCACTGCGGTCGCTCCTTGAAAGTTGCAATTCCGGGTCACATCGTTAGGAATCACCAGACAGCGCAAGCCCGCGGCGCGGGCCGCAGCCAATCCGCGCTCAGAATCCTCAATGGCAATGCAGCGTTCTGCTTCCAGACCCAGCCGTTCGAGCGCCAGCAGATATGGCTCCGGGTTCGGCTTGGTCTCTTTGAAATCCTCGCGCGCCAGCACAAATTCAAAGAAGTCAGTAAGCTGAGTGCCGGCGTGCATCACCTCAAAATGTTCGCGCTGGGAGCTGGTCACAACCACCATTCGTACCCGGCCATGCAAGGCGCGCAGCGTCTCAAACACTCCGAGCAGCACGCGGGTCTGTTGTTGCAACATTTCCGTATAGAGTCTGTCTCTTTCCAGTTTCAGGTCGGCAATCTGTTCTGTTGTCCATCCACAGCCGGCGGCGAGTTGAAAGGCGCTGCGCCCTTGCCGCATGGATATATCCAGAAACTGCTCGAAGGTCAGCTCGATGCCCGCCTTGCCCAGCGTCTCACGCGTGCTCTGAAAGAAGAGCCCTTCGGTGTCAACGAGCACTCCGTCGTTGTCCCATAGAATAGCTTCTACCATGTTGTCCCAATGTACTATTGTAAACTGCACGAATCGAACGAAGAAGCAGTTAGCTGGCGGTTAGCTGATCAGACATACTCATACCTACAAGCATTTATTGGGCGTACGGGTTATCGGTACGATAGGGATTCCTCCACTGCGTGTCGAAATGACAAGAAAGCGCTTTTTCTGCAGCCTCTAAATCCGTGCCTGACACAATGCTATTTATGAAACCAGTTCTGCTTACAAGCTGACCGTCGTCGCCGTAGAAGTTGAGATATGGAATTTCACCCATAGAATGTGCGCGACTGCGTCGAAGAACCAGCCATCGGAGGCCGCATCAAAGGCACCCTGCGATGAAAGTTTCTTCATCCCCGCCCCGTCGCGCATCACCTTGGCTGGACTGGAGCCCTGCTGGTGAATGTGAAGCACGTAAGTGCGCTCGGGCGGCTTGCCTTTATAGTTTCCGCTCGATGCGCCGATAGCCACTACCTCGTGCTTATTGCTGTTCTCTGAGGTGAACTTGGTGGTCGAGAAAGCTCCGCTGACATACTGGGTGCTAACGCCATCATCTTCATATAAGGTGTAACTGGTCTTACCTTCGGGATAGATGTCGAGCGTGAGTGGATCGAGAGGCAACTGGTCCACCCACTGCATCACCGGACCCAGAGGAATAATAGATCCCGCCCTGATGAAGATCGGCTCACGGTCAATAGGCGCTGGAACCGTTGATGAAGTTCCGCCCTGGTAGATTTTTCCTATCCAATAGTCAATCCACTTTGACCCCACAGGAAAACTTACACTGGCGGTGGTTGAACCCGCGGTAGTGATCGGCTGCACCAGGATCTGGCTATCTCCGTTTCCACTCACCAGTTGGTTGGAACCAATCCAGCGCACCTGATACTGCACTGGCTTCACGTGGTACTGGATTTGAGCATTGGAATAACTGAAAGGCAGCAACCGGTAGCGAAGTTGCGTGTAGCTCTTGAAGATATCCTGTGCCTGCTTGCTGAACTGCCAGGGGAAGCGCGATCCGGTCAGTGTGGGTTTGGAACCGAAGAACTCTTGGCAGGGGGTGAACGTCGTGTACTCGAGCCAGCGGATGTACAACTCGTCGTCCGGAACCCCATTGTAACCGCCGGTGTCGCCGCACCAGAACGCGGTGGTATCTGGAGTATTCAAGCTCGAAGCTATGCGCATCTCAGCCACGAGCCCGTCGAAGGTAGCGTGCGAATCGCCTGTCCACATGCCAGGATACTGATCGGCGTCAGTTGAGTGCTGTGTGTGCGTGAGCACCAGACCGCGGCCTCCATTGGCGCTTGCGGAAAACTCGTAAGGTATTTTGCGATACAGAGTCTTATAGCGGTCTTGACTGTTGCTGCTGTCTTTGAGCACACCGTCTTTGGGATAGACTCCGCCGGTGTCGAGCTTGAAGAAGTTCAACCCCACATCGGTCAGCGGCTGGTTTAGGGTCTGCCACCAAGAGACCGTTTCCGGATTGGTGAAATCAAAAACTCCAGTGAATTTGTTGCCGTGCCAGCCTTTACCGTTGGCCACATGGCCGGTTGCATCCTCAACGAACAGATGCTTACTAGAACCTTCTTTGTACAACGGACAGTCCTGGTCGACCCAGGGCCACTCCCACACTCCAAAGTGAAAGTGGTTCTGACGCAGAGTGCTGATCATGACGGTTGCGTCAGGGAACTGTTGCGGATCAAACTGGAAGCAGATATATCTTGCCGGTTCTTTGTTATAACTTCCGCTGAGCCAGCTTGAATCAATCCAGTAGAGGACGCCATTGTGATTTTCGCGAAGCTGCTTCATGTCGCTCAACACCTGCGCCTGGTCGTGATAGCTGCCGTAGAGCACACCAAAGGCCCACATAGGCGGAAGAACTGGATTGCCGCGGGATGCCACCACCGCAGTTGTTACTGTCGTGCTTGCCTGCGCCGCGCCACTATGGCTCGCATCCTGCTGGGCCCAAACAACTCCAGTCCCAAGCAGGCACAACATGAGATACACGTGCGCACTCCACCGCAGGTGACGCATAGTCATTCCTCTCAAGGATCAAAGACGGTATGTTAAAGGCGCACCGAGGGAAATGCAATCTGGGAACAGTTGCTCCTGCTACTGCTCTCGCCGAACTAGTCTTCCGAGCGCTTCACAATTGCTGTGATTCAGAAGGTTCCACGCGGCGTGGAAGAATGGCTTCAGATATACGTTGAGGATAAGCAACTTGAAACAAACCCGATCTGCAGAAGATATATGCGTGGCGTGAAAGGAAGCGCAATCAATCAGGAAAGCCGCCGTTGCGAACTCACGATGGTTTCTTTCTATTGTTGA
>QIAW01000466.1 GCA_003225655.1 Acidobacteriota bacterium | reverse complement strand
TGAGCATGCGGGCATAGCAGAAATCAATGGCGGCGACGCTGCGGATTCCGTCGGTGGGAATCTTGTCCTCCGAGAGCCAGCCGTGAAAAGCAAGCCGCGCGAGGATGCAAAGCTTGTCGCGGGTATCAATGCCATCCACGTCAGAAGAGGGATCGGGCTCGGCGTATCCGGCCTGCTGCGCCTGACGCAGGGCCTCGTCGAAGCTGATGCCATTGCGCTCCATCTGGGTGAGGATGTAATTCGTGGTGCCGTTGAGGATGCCGTAGACGGCCTGCAGCCGGTCTCCGGTCATGCCATCGGTGATGGCGCGGACAACAGGAACGCCGCCGGCGACGGCAGCCTCGATGCCGACCGGAATATTCTTTTTCGCGGCAAGAGCATGGATCTCGTGTCCATGCTTGGCCAGCAGGTTCTTGTTGGCGGTCACCACCGGCTTCCCATTTTGCAGCGCGCCGAGAACCACTTCGCGGGCAGCCGTGGTGCCACCCATGGTTTCCACGACAAGGTCAATGTTGGCATCGCGGACGATCTGCTTCCAATCTTTGATGTAGCGCACGCCCGGCGGCAGCGATTTCGCCGGCACCGGAGTGCGGCGGCAGACAGCGACGACTTGCAGTCCGACGCCGGCGCGCTGGCTGATCTGGTCGGCGTTGGCCTGCAGGCTGGCAGCAGTCGCTTCACCTACGTTGCCGAAGCCGACGATTCCGATCTTTATGTTTTTCTGGGTCATGCTTTTTTGCTCTTAGCTCTTAGCCTCTAAAGTCGTGCTTTGATACGTGATCCCGTCCGCAATCCCTTCTTTTTCTCAGCCTCTGAACGAAGCGGCTTCATGGCATCGCCGGCGCCGCGTTTTTCTATTTCCGTCAGAATCAGCTCCGCTTCACGGCGGCGAGCTTTGAGATGGGCGGCGACAAGCTGCATCGTCCGGCGCGCCGCAACATCGGGATCGAGGAGCAAAAGCACTGACGGGCCCGCACCACTGAGCACAACTCCGAGGATTCCCTTCTTGCCCGACAGCTCATTCAGCTCGGGAAATAGCGGACACAAACTGGCGCGATAGGGTTGGTGCAGCTCATCTTGCACCGCATGCGCCAGCAACTGCTTGTTGCCCTGGGCAAAAGCCGCGGCCAGCAGCATAGCCGCCTGAATGTTAGCCACCGCCTGAAAGCGGGAAAAACCGGTGGGCACCACACGACGGGACTCATCGGTGGGAAGGGCTTCTTGCGGAACCACCAGCAGCAGCGGCCATGATTTTTTTACATTGACCTTACAGGCATACAGGCCGGCGCCCGGACCGGCGGGGGCTCCCGCAATCTGGGGAGTTCCATTCGGGGAAAGGTTCGGCGCCTTCTGCCACTGGGAGACCGCAAAGCCGCCCAGCCAGCAGGCGGCGACGTTATCGGCGTGTCCTTCGCGGCGAGCGGCTTCTTCCATGACGCGCTCGGCGGACCATTGCAGATCGCCAAAATGCATCGCCAGTGCAATGCCCGCGAGGCGAGCGGCAGCCGATGATCCTGTCCCCTTGCCAATGGGTATCTGGTTGCTCACCTTGAGTGCCAGCGCCAACGGAGTCTTGCCCTCGGCATGAACCATCTCTTTATAGGTTTCAAGAACGAGATTGCGCTCAAGCTTGCCTCAAATCTCGCGGTCGCGGCCGGTGGCGGCGATAGAAAACTCCGGCGCAACGTGGGCCTGAATCTCGAGATGAAGTTTTAAGGCGAGGGCGGCGGAATAAAATGCCGGTCCTAAATTGGCGGAGGTCGCGGGCAGCACCAGCTTCAGTGGAGCAGGCTGCTTTTTCATCAGGTTTTTTCTGCTCACACTCTTGGAGCGAGCGGATCTCATGT
>QIAW01000465.1 GCA_003225655.1 Acidobacteriota bacterium | reverse complement strand
TATTGCCGGCGTGATCAATGGGATAGAACCAGATCTTCTCCTTGATCGCAGGATTCAACATGGGCGTGTAGTTGGTGGAGTTGATGGCGCCAAAGCCAGGCGCCAGCGCACCCACTCCCTGATTGCCGTCCACTTCAAGCGACAGGATCTTGATGGCCAGTGTGTCTCCCGGCTCCGCGCCTTCAATAAAAAAAGGACCGGTGAGCGGATTGTCACCCTTGGCCATGCTCAACGTGTCTCCCGGCTTCTGGATGGCGTTGCCGAAGCAATCCACGGTGTTGGTTTCCAGAATGTCGCCGGGTTTCAGCCGCGCGACCGGAGCATACGACGCGGCATAAGTATCTTTAAGCTCGCTGGGCTTGAGCTGGTAACGCACCACCCGGGGCTCGCTGGTCGTGGGTTGGCTGGTCAAGGATTGCGCGCAGGCAACGGCGGAAAAGAGAAGGATCGCGATAACGGATTTCATCAGTCTGGTTTCCTTAAGGCAGGATTATAGGGCTGGAAGCCGGTCTATACAGAAGAAAAGAACACGGCCATGGAAGCCCCCTGGGGGATGCCGAATTACTGCTCGGGTCTCCAGAACATCATGCGCAGAGTTCCCTGTGTCACCTGCCGGCAGGTGGATTTTTCCTGGCCAACTCGCGGCGCCGATATCAGTATGCCTTGTGCGTCTGTATCCAGGGTGAGCGCTGCCGTAAAGTGGACCCAAACCGGCTCGCAGCCATTGTCATAAACAAACTGGATCTCTCCGCTCAGCGCCGTATCACTCTCAATAGTTATCTTGCGAAAGTGCAACGCCTCGGGATCAGCAGACTTCAGGCTTAATTGATTGCCGCTCCGGCCGGCTACATAAATCATGCCCCCATGCTTCCACTTGCCTTCCCAGCTTATGTTGGTCAATGCTTTCCGCATGGGCGGCAAAAGATTCGTCTCCAGGTCGGTGAGCGCGTCTTTCAGTTTTGCCTGGCTCAGCTTCGCCCGGCTGTCGCTTGTGCCGGTGGAAGGCGTATTACCCGAAGAAGCTGACGAAGCAATTGCATTCATCTGCTCGAACTGTCTTTTTGTTGCCACCAACTTTGTGGCAAAGTTCCACGGCGCCGATGCCGGCGCAAATGGATATCGTGAAGGGTTTGCCTGTACCTTCTTCTCCTCGGTCACAGCCAGAAATTCTTTTTCCAGTTCACTGATGCGGTCGGCGATATCAAAATCCTCGTTCTGCGGCGGTTCAAGCTTGCTTGCTTTCTTGCCGGGTTCATTGGTTTTTCCCGCTATCGGCTTGGCTTTTTCATACACCGCGATGGGCCCAAGCGTGTTGGCATAGGTGAAACTCTCCTCGTTTTGCGGACCAGTTCGGGAAGCAGGCCTGCAAAACTTGCTGAACCGCTCATGAAACAGCCGGCTGCGCTGCAACTCTTCCCTCGCATCATCGGCAGACTGGCCAATGATCTGTCCCCAGCCGGGACCCGCCTTCGGCTCACCCGGTTTATACAAACGTATTCGCCATTCATCCGGGTGCTCCCGTTCAGGATTGCCCTGGGTCACTGCCTTGACGACGCCGTTCCGTTCAACGTAATAGGCGCTTTGACCATTGGCAAAAATAACGATGGAGATCAGCCCTGCCAGCAAACAAAATGAACGCATTCCGAAGTTTCTCCTGATTGAGGTGAGCGCAGTGTGGCCCGCCAACCATCGACCAATTTTGCAAGGGCGTTTCAAAATTAGGTGAATCCCCGCTCTCGCGCAACATGAATTTTCCGTTAATTTTTTTGTTGACGGCGGCAAAAATCAGTCTATACTTCCTGCCGCGTTGACACGTCAATTAAAACGTTTCAATCATGTTTCAAGAGCCAAAACGTTCAATGCAATCCCCCTAATCAAGGAGAGTTTATTGTGGTGAAACTCCAAAAGAATCAACTCAGCAAATGTCTGCTTGTCACAGTCATTGCCCTGTTCGTTGTTTTCACGCTGTCTTCGGCCTACGCTGCGCCCAAGACGCTGCACGGGCTCATTACCTGTTACGGTTTCGTGGATAACTCGCCCCCCGGCACCGCGATCGCCTTCCCTATTCTTCACTCGGGCGCGGGTGGCCATGGAACCGCCGCTGACCCAATCACCTTCGCTACCGATCAGCGAGAGCACAAGCCAGGGACGCGAGTCTATGTCACGGCGCTGCAGAAGTACTTCATCATGGAAGATGAGTGCGTGGCTTGCGACCATGACTGGTCCAACGGTCACAAGCGCCACATTGACCTGTGGGTCAATAGCAATCGCCACTCCAATGCAAGCAAGCTGATTGCCTGCGAGGATAGATTGACGCAGGACAGTGGAACTTTTATTGTGAACCCTGCCAGCAATCTCACCGTCAACAAGACACCCCTTTTTGACAACATAAAAGGATGCATTAAGTAAGATCCGTTTCCTGACCGAATGTTGATGAGGTTTGGCGAAGCCGTAAGGCTCCCCCAGACCTCATTTTTATGAGTAGCATGGGAAAGTGCATTGATGACGGACGGAAACACTAGGTCACGTATGGGAGCAAAAAACTGAAGGTCTTTATAAATTGTCTTTATCGTAACTTCCAAGCCACTCTTTGCCGGCGGGCAATTCCTGGCATTGCGAAAACCATTTCCATCTGCCGCCGATTCAAAGCCGTTCCGGTCCTATTTGCGCTGATGCTCGCCGGTATTGAGCTTCAAGCCCAGACCAGTGTAACAACCTATCATTACGACAACAGCCGCACCGGACAGAACACGCATGAAACCATCCTGACGCCCGCCAACGTAAGCTCAGCTCAATTCGGAAAACTGTTCTCGCAGGTTGTCGACGGTTTTGTCTATGCGCAACTGCTGTATGCGCCCAAGCTGGCGATTCCCGATAAAGGAACGCACAACGTTATCTTCGTCACTACCGAAGCCGACAGCGTTTACGCGTTCGATGCTGATAGCAGCACCGGCGCCAATGCCAGCCCCCTCTGGCATGCGCGGCTGACTGACCCCAGCCATGGCGCTGCCCCGGGAGCAACGCCCGTCAACATGGTTGCTGAACTGCGTTGCGATGCCATTGTACCCGCGGTGGGCGCCACGAGCACGCCCGTCATTGATCTTAAGACCGGCACAATCTACGTCGAAAGCTTTTCCAAGGAACGCGGCCATTTTGTCCACCGCCTGCACGCCCTCGACATCAGCAATGGAACCGAGAAAGCTGCCGGCCCTGCGGTAGTCCGCGCCTCGCTTCCGGGACATGCCGAGGGCAGCGTAAACGGCATGCTTGCCTTTGATCCTCTCCATCAGCTCAATCGCCCCGGACTTCTGCTGCTCAACGGCATTGTTTACCTTGCATACTCTTCGCACTGTGATCGTCCGCCATCGCATGGCTGGCTCTTTGCTTACGACGCTGCCACGCTGGCGCAAAAGAGCGTCTTCATCACTACACCGAACGGCTTTCATGGCGGAATCTGGATGAGCGGCGCCGCTCCGGCGGCTGACCAGAGCGGCGATATCTTTCTCACTACCGGTAATGGGAGCTTTGACCCAGCCCAGACTCCAGCCACGGAATTGAGCAACAGCGTGCTCAAGCTCGCCTTCAGTGGCGGCAAGATCAACGTGTTGGATTATTTTGTTCCTTTTAACTACGTTCGCCTCAACCGCCACGATCAGGACCTGAGTTCGGGTGGCGTGCTTTTGCTGCCTGATCAGCCCGGAAGCCATCCTCACACGCTGGTGGTTGCCGGAAAAGAAGGAACAATCTATCTCATGGACCGCGATCAACTGACCGCCGGCAACCAGCATCTCTGCAAGGACTGCGCGTCGGACACGCAAATCGTACAGGAGCTTCCACACGCTCTTGAGAGTATGTTCGGCATGCCGGCTTATTGGAATGGCGCCGTCTATTTCTGCGGTGGCAGCGATGTATTGAAAGCATTCTCATTGCACAATGGCGTGCTGAGCACCGCGCCTATCTCCAGCTCGCGAGAGACTTACCCTTATCCGGGGGCAAACATCTCAGTTTCTGCCAACGGCAACACTAACGGCATTGTTTGGACCGTCGAAACATATGCTTATGAATCGAACGGGCCTGCTATGCTACGTGCTTACAACGCCAGCGATGTTTCCCAGTTGCTCTACGCAAGCAATCGGAAACCGCGTGATAATCCAGGTGGCGCGGTGAAATTCTCTGTTCCCATCGTAGTGAATGGAAAAGTTTACGTGGGAGCGGCAGGCCGGCTTAGTGTTTACGGTCTCCTCAGCGACAGTCCGAAATCATCAGAGCCGTCAGCGCGGTCAGACCGGACACCACATCGTCATTCCCCATAGGGACAGGCGTATTCACCGTGGAAGGCGTCCACGAAAAGCGAAGCCCCGAAAAGCTGCCTTCCGGCGGCTTTTCGGAATTTCGTCGTGCCTGATAGTGTCTTCATCCGCCTTAAAACTTATAGATCAAATCAAACTGCAGGCGATTCAGATACGGATCCTGTCTTCCCGCCGGCAGCCCCGGCGCGAGCGACGCATTCTGCAAGTTGCGGTTCAGCGTGCGGCCTATCCACCAGTTGAACGATGCCGTGGTATTGCCTCGGAGCAGCCAGTTCACGTAGAAGCGGTTTTCGAGCACGTTGGTCGGGGCCCGCAATTCGCTTTCATTGAACTGTGAGATGACCGCGTCCTGCTCGATGCGCACCCAGTTATATCCAAATTGCAGGTCGTTTCTCTGCTTTTGCTGTCCCAGGTTGGCGTCGAACCAATAGCCTTTGCTCTGTTTGGAAGGAGCCAAGACGCTCTTCCGCGCGCGCAGGTTTTGCTCGTACTCCGCAGTCGCGCGCAGCGGGAAGCGCTTCCAGGGAGTAGTAACGATGTTGTCCCAGATAAAATCCGCATACTCGAATCCAGAAACAAAGGCGCGCCTCTGCCCTGTCCCTGTGCCCGCGATGAAAGTCGCGTTGGTCAGAATGTTAGCACTGTTAAGGATGCGTGGCGCAGGTGTGAGCGGTGGTGGAAGCGGCGTACCCACCGCCGGCGTCAGCGGATTCTGGATGCAACCCGTTGCTGTTGCGCTGCTGCAAGGCAGCACTGGAAATGCGGCTTGCGCGATTGGGTCGGCGCCGTTCCAGTTCAACAGCGTTATCGACGGAGTTGAGCTCCACACTTTTGCCGGTTGCAACCTTAGTACCGCTTGCGCGCCCAGCGCGTTGGAATCAATTCCGCGATTACCCACGCCGCCCGCCACTTCGTTGAAAAGCAACTGCATGGTTTCGACGGAAAAATTCTTGACCAGAGGATTGCTGAAATCAAAAGAAAGTTTTTCCGTAAACCCTTCGGGATTCAAGTCAGGATCAAAGGTAAGATCGGTGTGCTCCCAGTCATAGGCGAACTTGCCGCCGGTCAGCTTGATCCATTTCGCTGCCTGAGGCTGAAAGATCACATTTCCCCGGTCAAAGCCAACTGTCTTGCGCTCGAAAAACGTGGTGAGAGTCTCATTCGTGGAAATGGGGTCTGTGAGAGAGGCTACACCATTGAGGTTTGCGCCGGAAGCCATATAAATGCCTCCGATGAAGTCCTCGCCCAGCTTGCCTTCGAGGCCAAGGCGCAGGCGAATGCGGGCGCGATTACGCGCAACGCAAGCAGCGCAACCTGCGTAGTTCTGAAAGATACTGTCAGAGCGCAGGCGGACGTCGCCATTGAAGCGGAAGCGGGACAAGACGCTCTCAATTCCGCCAATCCGTTTCTGCAACTCTTTATCAGAGGTTGCAGCCTGCCCCACGGTAGACTGCAGCTTGCTAACGTCAGTCTTGAGCGCCACAACAGCGGTGCTGGCTTGCTCCGAATATGCGTCGGCGCTCACCGCCTGAGCTTGGGCACGAGTGGCGGCTTCCTTCGCCTGGGCAAATTCCTGCTGAAATTGCGCCCACTGCTCGTCGCGCTGCTTGAGTT
>QIAW01000461.1 GCA_003225655.1 Acidobacteriota bacterium | reverse complement strand
CTGCCTAACCTGGATTTTCGGGCAACGGCGTTCGCGTTGGAGTGGATGCACGACGTCGAGCGCGATATGGAGGCGTCACAGCAGTTTCTGCAGGGCGTGATTCGCGATGTAGGTCCTGACCTGCTGCATTTCAATCAATATTTCTATGGCGCCATTGCCAATGATGTTCCCCGCGTGGTGGTAGCGCACAGCGACGTTGTGAGCTGGTGGGTCGCGGTGCACCAGCAAGAGCCGCCGGCAACGAAATGGCTCGAGTGGTATCGGGGAATGCTGACCAGAGGCATTGAGCACGCTAACTCGGTGGTGGCGCCTTCACGATGGATGCTCAATTCACTGATCGGCCTGTATGGAAAGCCCGGGCACTCTACGGTGATTTACAACGGGCGCAATCCGCACGCCTTCAACCCGCATATGACGAAGGAAAGCAGGGTGCTCACAGTGGGGCGCGTTTGGGATTCGGGGAAGCAGGTTACCCTGTTGTGCCGGCAGAACCCTCCCATTGAAACCTATATTGCCGGGTCAGAGCACCACCCGGAAGCAGCGTTACGTTCTGGAGTTCTACCGGGAATGGCTTTGCTGCCGAACGTTCACTTCAAAGGTATGCAAAGCGAAGGGCAGTTGCGCCAGCTCTATGGCAGGGCCGCGATTTATGCGGCTACATCACGCTACGAGCCGTTTGGCCTGGCGCCGGTTGAAGCGGCTCTTTCCCGCTGCGCGATTGTGGCCAATGATATCCCTAGCTTCCGTGAGCTGTGGGGCGATGATGCGGTTTACTTTCAACGTAGCGACGCACCAAGCCTGATGAGCGAGATCGAAAAACTGGCCACGGATTCAAAACTGCGCGTCGAGTACGGCAATCGCGCATACCAGAGGGCGCTGCGGCGCTATAACAGCGACCGCATGGCTGAAGACTATTTGACGCTCTATCACGCTTTGCTGAGCGCCAGATCGGCGGTGGCGTAAGTGAAGATCGTAGTCTTTGGGCTTACCATCACGTCTTCCTGGGGCAATGGCCACGGGACTACCTATCGCGCGCTCACCCGCGCCCTGGCTGAGCGTGGCCACACCATCATTTTTTTTGAGCATGATGTCGAATGGTATGCCTCGAACCGTGATCTTCCCAATCCGGAGTGGTGCCAGGTGGTCCTCTATGAGGAATGGAACGAAATTGTGCCACGCGTTCATCGTGAGCTGCGCGAGGCGGATGTCGCGGTAGTGGGTTCGTACTTTCCCGAAGGAGTGGAAGTCATTGAACGCATCGCGGATTCGGCAGCTATCAAAGTTTTCTACGACATTGATACTCCCATTACGCTGGCACAATTGCGGAAGAGGGGGGAAACGGCGTACCTGCGCGCCGAGCAGATTCCCAGCTTTGATATTTACTTCAGCTTCACCGGCGGGCCGATGCTGCGGGAGATTGAGCAGGAGTTCGGCGCGCACTGCGCCGTACCTTTATATTGTTCGTTCGACCCGTGCCGCTATCACCGGTATCCGGTGGACCAGGAGTACGCATGCGCGATGAGCTACATGGGGACCTATGCTCCCGATCGCCAACCCAAAATTGACGAGTTGTTATGCGGGCCGGCACGCCGTCTCAGGCAGAAAAAGTTTATTGTGGCCGGCCCCCAGTATCCGCCCAGCTTGGCCTGGCCTGGAAATGTTGAAAGAATTATTCACCTTAACCCATGCTGGCACCCGCATCTGTACTCTTCGTCTCGCCTGACGCTGAATGTGACCCGCCGCGACATGGTCATGGCTGGTTACTCTCCTTCGGTGCGCCTGTTTGAGGCGGCGGCGTGCGGCGCCGCCATTATTTCTGACAATTGGCCAGGCCTGGAAGCTTTTTTCACACCTGGAGAGGAAATTCTGGTTCCGGCCAGCGGCGATGACGTTGTGCGCTACATTCTGGAATATTCCGATGTCGAGATCGAATCTGTGGGAGAGCGCGCACAGGCACGCGTGCTCGCCACGCACACCAACTTACAACGAGCTCTGGAATTTGAAAATCACGTTGCCGCGGTGCGAAAAGCTGTGCACCTGCAATAAACCAACCGTCCGGCAAGGTCTCAGCATCTCAAGCATCAACAGGTTGGGTAACCGCGCTGACCCGAGTCCAGCGAACAATTCAGGAGCTCCGTTGAGAATTGCTCTCATCGCACCACCTTTCATCCCCGTGCCTCCAAAGGTGTATGGAGGAACAGAATTATTTATTGGACATTTAGCGGAAGGACTCAAAGCGCGCGGAGTGGATGTCGTTGTGTACAGCAATGGGGATTCAACCATTGATGTGGAAAATCGCTGGCTGTATGCCAAGGCGCAATGGCCGATTCGGGGAGAAATTTTTGATAATCTCACCGATTTCAACCATACCTTCTGGGCGGTGCGGGACGCGATGGATTCGAGCGACCTGGTCCACGTGAACAATGTTCCGGGGGTATTGTGCTCACGTTTCTGTCCATTGCCGATGGTTTCTACGATTCATCACCCGCATATGCCGGAATTGAGCCAACTGTACGGTTACCATCCGGAGTTGTATTACGTTACCATCAGCGAATTTCAACGGAAGTGCGAAAGCATGGCTCGCAGCCGCACCATTCACCACGGCATCAATATGGCGGATTACGCAATTTCCGAAGTGCCCCGCAGCTATCTGGCATTTCTGGGGCGGATTGCGCCCATGAAGGGAACACACCTGGCGATCCAGATCGCGAAGCAAAGCGGCATTCCGCTCAAGATTGCCGGTGAGGTGCAGCCGGTATTCAAGGAGTATTTCGAGCACGAGATCGCGCCGCACCTGGATGGCAAGTTTATCGAGTTCATCGGCGAAGTTGATTTGGAGGGCAAGAATGCTTTGCTGGGAGGCGCGCTCGCCTTGCTGTTCCCCATCCAGTGGAACGAACCCTTTGGCCTGGTCATGATCGAGGCCATGGCATGCGGTACCCCGGTGCTGGCTTTGCCGGGCGGCTCGGTGCCGGAAGTCGTACGTGAAGGCGTTTCAGGTTACGTTGGCAACTCTGTGGAAGAGCTGATTGGTCGTGCGCGCAATTTAAAATTCGATCCAGAAAAGGTTCGCGGCTATGTGGAAGAAAATTTCAGTGTCGAGGCCATGGCAGGCAAGTACCTGGAGCTGTATAAGGAAGTTTTGAACGGCAAGAAAAATTCAGAACGCGAGATTCAACCAAGAGCGGTTGCATGAGCACATTGTCCGAGGTTTTTTCCCGGGGTGGTGAAGAACATCTGGAGGAGATCGCTTCTCCACACGTTGAGCCCCGCCTTGCCTACCAGAGCTTTGAACCCCGCAAGCTCAATAACCTTACTCTGATTGACGGCAAGACATTTATTTCCACGACGGTCGCGGGCGATATTACGCCTGCAGGAGCTCCGGATGTGGGACTCTTTCACGACGATACCCGCTTTCTCAGCCAGCTCGAGTTGCGCATCGGGGGCTTCCGTACCGTTGTGCTCTGTTCCAGCACAGAAAAGACTTTTGTCTCTCGAATCGAGCTGACCACGGGTAACATTACCCTGCGCGATTCGCTCGATCTGCCGGAGAACACGGTCCACATCCGCCGTGAACAGCTTCTTTCCGGGGCCACGCTGTTTGATTCATTGACCTTTGAAAATTTTAATTTGTCGCCGGTCGAATTTCTGGTGGAGCTTGCCCTGGATGCCGACTTCATTGATGTCTTCCAGGCACGCGGCTGTGCTCGCCAGCGCAGCGGCCAGTACTACCGGCCCGTGGTTTGTGAAGATGGCATTACCTTCTATTACCGTGGCCTGGATAACCTGTTCCGCGAGACAGAGGTGCACCTCGATCCGCCGCCGGCAGAGTTCCGCGATAAGAAGGCGGTATGGAACCTGAAGCTGTCTCCGCTAAAGAAAGTGGAGGTCCGGACTACGATCGTTGCTCGTGTCGGAGAGGCGCCCAGCCGCAAGCGGAGAAGCAGTCTTACCTTTGCCGATTTTGAGGCCAGCCTGCGCAAGCGGCGCTCCGCCTTCACCATTTGGGAGCAGGAGTCCACGCACTTCGAATCGAGCAACGAAGTTTTTGACGAGGCGTTGCTGACGGGTATCGGCGATCTCCACGCCCTGCAAAT
>QIAW01000462.1 GCA_003225655.1 Acidobacteriota bacterium | reverse complement strand
ACCACGTGACCGGATGGACGTGATCAATTGCAGATGGCATTCCTCAAGAAAAGTTTCCCAATTAGAGTCCTGAGTAATCTTGACTTTCCCGCTGCTCTGGATTGGAATGGAAGTATCCCCAGAGTACCTTTCCCGCAGACAAATGTGCAAAGTCAGCATCGGGCTAGGAGAATTTCATGGACCGCTTCCGAACCACAGGGCATCTTCGCGCATTGCCGGGATTAATACTGTTTTTCGCGTTCTCGACGGCTTGGGCGCAGAAGGTTGCAGGGCCTCCGCGGCCTCCCGATCAGCAAGTGCTGGGGGAAGACAATGAGCCAATCCAGGACGACCCCACAGGCCGCGCCATCTGGATGCGCGAGCGATTCAGCGGCGATCCCCTGGACTATAAGGATATGATGCTGCGGGAGACGCAGCGGCAGCGCGCGCTTTATCCGAATCTGGCGGCGGGCATTCAGCAAACCTCAGTCGCGACCTGGAACAACATCGGACCTACCAACGCTGCCTTTGAGACCAATGGCGTCACTCTCAACGTAGTCGACAGTGGACGCGCCCGCACTATTCTGACCGATCCGGCGGACGTGAATACGGTGTATCTGCTCACCTCGGGCGGCGGCTTATGGAAGACCACGAACTTCCTGCAGACCAATCCGACCTGGGTGCCAAAAACGGACAACCTTCCCACCACGGGTGGCGGCTCGGTGGCCTTTGGCAGGACTTCAAACGTTCTTTATTTGGGGCTGGGTGATCCCTTTGATGTCTTCCCGCTTGCCGGCGGGATGATGGTGACGTCAACGGATGGAGGCGACACCTGGTCGGCGCCGATCAGCTTTCTCAACGCATTTTCGGTGCGAGACGTCAAAGTGGATACCGGCGGCGGAAGCGACATCGTGATGGTGGCGACCAACGCAGGCTTTTTCCGCTCAACGAATGGTGGCGCCACTTACGATTCTTCTCCTAACGCCTCTTTTGGCGGACGAGCCATTTGGAGCCTGGCGCAGACCAGCGCAGGATGGCTGGCCACGGCTGTAGACGGCTCCAACAACGGCTCGCTTTGGCTTTCGACCAATCAGGGCGCGACCTGGACTAGTACCACCCCCTTTGCCGGCGCCGGGCGCGTGACGCTGGCAGTTGGACTCCCGGGGGACCCCACTGTGTATGCCTTTGCGGGGAACGTCGCGGGTAACGACCAGCTTGACCTGTTTATTTCGACCAACGGCGGAGTGAACTGGAGCACGCTGAATCTGCCGGGCAAAACGCCATCGAATCCTACAACGACAAGTCCGTCTAATGATTGCCCGAACATGGATCTCATGAACGGCCAGGCTTTCTACAACCAGATGATCGTGGTCGACCCCTCGGATGGTACTCGCAACACCGTATATATCGGTGGTAATCTTTGCACCGCACGAACGATTGATGGTGGAAATACCTGGACGTTGCTTACAGACTGGCTACCGCGCACCGGGGCAAATCTCCCCTACGCACACGCCGATTTTCATACTGCGACCATCAGCACACTTACGGCTCCAGCGAAACTCTTCTTTGGCTCCGATGGTGGACTGTTCGTCAGCAACGATACTGGCTCGACCTGGGATTACAGAAAGAACATAGGCATCACCAGCCATTTGGTCTATGCGCTGACTTCAAATCCTACTGCTCCCAACAGCACAATCGTCGGATTGCAGGACAACGGCACGCGAGTGCGCGAATCGAATACAACGATTTACGATCAGACCCGAGGCGGTGATGGCTTTGGGATAGGCACGAGCCAGGCTAACAACCTTTGGACCCTCAGTACATACGTCCACGGCGCGGTGGATCGCAGTTCTAATCTCGGAGCGAATTGGACAGTGGCAAACTCGGGCATCACTACCAGCGATACCCCCTTTGCCACGGCGATCACCAATCCTCTGGCCTCCGCCGATTCAGGTGGTTTGGTCTTTTTTACGGTCGGCAATCACGACGTCTATGAAACAACCAATGGCGCCGGCGGTTGGAATAACATCGGCAATTTTGGAGCTGCAGGAACAACCCCGACGATTCGCGCGCTCGTACATGTCGTTGGAGTGAGCCCGGTCGATACCAATCACATTGCCGTGGCTGGCACCAGTGGAGTGCTTTTACTGACTACAAATGGCGGCGCGAGCTGGTCGCAGATTCCGCTCAACTCCGCAGTTCCTGGCTACAACAGCAGCAACAGCAACATCGCCTGGGTCAACAACAGCATTCTCTATGTGTGTTCAGAGGCGCCGAACACTGGGGCAGTTCGCGTAGTCAAGAGCATCGATGGGGGCACAAGTTGGGCGGCAGCGAACAATGGGCTTCCCGATGTCAGTGTCAGCAAGTTGCAGGTTGATCCTAACGACAGTTCCGGCAACACGCTGTACGCCGGGACGTTTATCGGCGTGTATCAGACCAACGACGGCGGAGCAAACTGGCACAAGTTTGGCGCGGGCCTTCCCAACGTCCACGTAACCGATATTTATATGCCCCCTGATGGTAGCTTCATCCGCATTTCAACCTACGGACGCGGCGTATGGGAGACCACACCCTCCGGCATCCTGCCGGCGACACACTTTCAGGTGACGGCTCCAGCAAGTGCCAGTGCGACAGTGCCCTTCAGCATCACTGTGACCGCGCTCGACGCCACCGAAAGCACGGTGCCAAGCTACACCGGGACGGTACACTTCACCAGCACCGACGGGCTGGCGGTACTGCCGGCAAATTACACCTTTACTGGAGGCGACAGCGGAGTGCACACCTTGAGTGTCACTTTGAAAACGCTTGGCAGCCAGACGGTGACCGCGACTGACACGATTACCAATACGATCACGGGGACATCGGCAGGGATTACGGTAAATCCCGGGCCTGCAACGCATTTTGTGCTAACGGGTGCGCCCGCAACCATTGCCGCCGGCAGTGCATTCGGCATCACCGTAACCGCGCAGGATACTCTCAACAACACCGCTACAGGATATAGAGGCACCGTGCACTTCACCAGTACGGATGGCCAGGCAATATTGCCTTCCGATTACACCTTTGCCGCCGGTGATAACGGGGTGCACACCTTCAGCTTCACTTTAGGAACCGTGGGCAGCCGAACCATCACCGCAACCGATACGGTCACAAACACGATTAACGCAACAACGGCGGGGATCACCGTGAATCCGGGGCCAACCGCTCACTTCAATGTTGTACCTTCAGCGGGCAGCGTTACTGCGGGCAACTCCATCAACGTCACCGTGACCGCGCAAGATGCGTTTAATAACACTACTCCCGCCTACGCGGGCACCGTGCACTTCAGCAGCGGCGACGGGCAGGCGACCCTGCCCGGCAATAGCACGCTGACGAACGGCGTGGGGACGTTCCCGGTCACTTTGAAAACCGCGGGCCAGCGCACGGTTACAGCCACCGACACGGTTACAGGTTCCATCAACGGAACTAGCAGCCTTATTACGGTGAACAATGCCGCCGCCAGCAAATACAGCATGACATCGCCTCCCACCGCGACCGTGAACGTACCTTTCACCGTACGGCTGGTGGCGCAGGACCAATTCAATAACACAGCGAAAAACTACACCGGAACAGTGCACTTTACGACAAGCGACGGCGCAGGCGGGGTTGTGGTGCCGGGAGACTATACGTATTTGCCGGGCGATAACGGACAGAAGATATTCACGAACGGCTTCAAGCTGCAAACTGCGGGAGCGCAAAGCATCACCGCCACCGACGCCGGCAACAATACCATTACCGTCACCAATCCCATTACTGTAGTTAATGATGCTTTCATCACACCGGCGGGGAAAAGTATCCACATCTTCCGCGCCAACGTGCCGGTTGTGGCGGCGAGCTTCACCGATGCCGACTTAACCGAAACCGGCTCAAATTTTACCGCTACCATCGATTGGGGAGATGGCAGTACGCCCGATAGCGGCTGCACTCTGGTTTCTGTCAACTGCAAGATTGCGCGCGCGGGCAGCACCAACGTCTTCAACATCATCGGTGCACACACCTACAAGAAAAAAACATCCTC
>QIAW01000464.1 GCA_003225655.1 Acidobacteriota bacterium | reverse complement strand
AGACATCGCTCCCAGGAGCATGACGACGGAAACGACGGTGACGGGATCGTTGGCTCCGATTCCGTACAAGAGCCGGGCGATGAAACGTGTCAGTCCCAACGCAAACGCCAGTCCCAGCGCCATCCCAATGCCTGTGAGCCACACTCCCTGCAACAGCACGAGTCTCAGCACGTCGACGCGCGAGGCACCCAGAGCCATTCGTACTCCGATCTCGTGGGTCCGCATTTGGGTTCGATAGGCCACAACTCCGTAGATCCCGGTCACCGCAAGAACCAGCCCGATCAGCGCGAACATGCCCGCCAGGGCGCTCTGTACGACAGCGAAACTGCTCGCCATCTGGGTACTCTCTCGCATGGGACGCACATCGAAAACTGGCAGCCGTGTATCGATTTCGTGGATGGCGTTTCCCACCGCTGGCGCAAGGTCGACCGGATTTCCCTCGGTCTTCACCTGCACGATAGTCTCATACCCCACCTGGAAAAAGCTCATATACACGATGGGCTCCGGTGACTCATTCACGAATATATGTGTCGAATTTCTCGCGACGCCGACAACCGTGAAAAGGCCGCCCCATATCCTGAGTTTCTTTCCCAGCGGATCCTGTCCCGGCCAGTATCGCCTCGCCGCGGTCTGATCCACGATGAGTACCCGCGGGGCCTTTTCATCGTCATCCGGTGTAAACTCGCGTCCTTCCAGAATGGGTATATGAAGGGATTCGAAATACCGCGGGGCCACTTCGGCGTGGTACACCTGCAAAGATTCATGGGGGTGTGGCACATACCCTTCCGGATACGCATCGTCCCCCTTGTGGCCCAAGGTCATCGGAATCCAGTCCGTAAGAGACGCAACCTTCACGCCAGGCAATGCCGACACGCGATCAAGAATCTTGTGACGGATCACCTGTTCCTCGTCGTGGCTGTAGCCGGCAATATTCAGCCCCACGGACGCAGTGAGAATGTGGTCCTGTTCAAATCCGGGATTCGCGCCGGCGAGATTCCGCAGTGTTCGCAGAAATAGCCCGGAGCAGACCAGCAGAGGAAGTGAAAGCGCGATTTGCGCCACTACCAGCCCGCTGAGCAATTTCCGGTTGCGTGAGCCGCCGGAGATGCTTGCAGACTCTGCCTTCAGTACCTCAATGGCCGGCGCGTGGGCCGAACGCCAGGCGGGGAGCGCGCCGCACAGCATGCCGGCCAACAGGGACGACACCGCAATCCCGATTACCACCTTATGGTCCATGCTCCCGTTGAGTATGAGGGGATTCGAGTTCGCCGGAAAGAACCATGCGAATGTCTTCGATGTCCACGATGTCAACACAAGGGCCACGGCTCCTGCGACGATGGAAAGCACCACGCCCTCCAGCACCATCTGCCGCACCAGTTGAATACGATTCGCCCCGAGCGACTGCCGGATCGCAAGTTCACGCCGCCGGGATACAAACCGCACCAGCGTGAGCGTAGCCACGTTCGCGCAGGTCAGCAACAGCACCACAGCGGCGAAGGCCAGCAGAATGGGCAGCGTTGCCGCCATGTATCCGTTGGCGCCGAATGGTGAGCGCCACATGGGATCCAGCGTGATCCCGTTATCGCCCAGATGATCGTCCGGAAACGCCGCGACAATATTGTGCATCACGGTGTCGAGGTCCTGGGCTGCCTGGCCACGGCTCACGCCGGGCCGCAATCTTCCTATTACGTTCAGCCAGACCGCACCACCACTGCGATGCGTCATCCGCCACACATCCGTCCCGAGGGGATCGAGTGTTACCCACAGATCTTCACGGATCCCGGGCATTGCTCCGACAACTCCCTCCGGCGCCACGCCGATCACGGTTACAGGATGCCGGGCAATCTCGATCGATTTGCCCACAATTGCCGGGTCTGCGGCATAACGGGTCTTCCAAAGCGAGTAACCCAGGACCACGTTGGGAACTGGACGTGACTCCTCTTCAGGCAGAAAGAAACGCCCCAGCACCGGCTTGATGCCGAGCACGTCGAAATAATTCGCCGACACGTTCGCAATATAGGCGCGCTCCGGCAGTGCGCCACCGGTCACCGTAATCCAATCGTGATGATAGGCAAGTATCCCGGTGAAGGTGTGGTTCTGCTCGCGCAGATCGCGATAGTCGAGATACGAGAAGGGCGGAGTCGGAGAGAAGTTCCGTTCCCCACGCTGCAGGCTGACGAGGTCGCCCGCGTCTCGCGCGCCAGGAATCGGGCGCAACATTGTGCCGTCGATCCAACTGAATACGGTGCTGTTGGCGCAAATAGCTACTGCCAACATCGCCGTCGCGGTGATCGCAAAGCCGGGACTCTTGCGCAGTTGCCGAAACGCATAACGGACATCCCGGCCTAGTTGTTCAAACCAGCCTCCGCCCCACATCTGGCGCGTCACATCTTGCACAAGGAGAATGTTCCCAAACTCCCGCACTGCGGCTTGTCGCGCCACCTCTGCCGTCTCGCCTCGCGCCACCCGATCTGCAATCGCCATCTGCAGGTGGGCATCGATCTCTTCCTGCAATTCGCGGTTTCGCCGCTGAAAACCGAAGCTCGAAAACCACTTCACGACTCACTCTCCCCCCGCTTGACGTACATCACCGACCCAATCGCCCCTTGGCTGTGATTCGGTAGTATCGGGCTTTTTGCTTGCTCTCTGACTGCTTCCATTCAGACTGCACCCAGCTCTGACGCTCCAATCGATGGAGAGCCGGATACAGTGATCCGGTCTCCACCTGAAGCACATCTCCGGATTGCAAACGCAAAGCCTGGACAATGCCATATCCATGCTGCGGTCCCCATTGCAGCGTCTGCAGAAT
This sequence comes from Acidobacteriota bacterium, assembly GCA_003225655.1. Lineage (GTDB taxonomy): Bacteria > Acidobacteriota > Terriglobia > Terriglobales > Acidobacteriaceae > QIAW01. Next base: position 254 of record QIAW01000464.1, on the reverse strand, counting down.
GAGCATGTCGAGGGTTCCCTGCAGCAGCTCAATCCGGTTTTTATACTGGCCTTTCTCGTTCATAGATACAGACAATCTACTCCCAATGGAGGTAGATCGTCTACTTCGTTTTGTATAGCACAGCGAGCAGCCTTGCCCACTCAGCAGATTTAAAAGTACGTCAGTTCTCAGGAGGAAAATTGGTGACTCTGCATTGGCGCTAAATCGCCAAACCACTCACCGAGGGCGGATTGGTATTGGGAAGTCGGCTTGTA
>QIAW01000463.1:3105-6867 GCA_003225655.1 Acidobacteriota bacterium | reverse complement strand
TCGCGCAACGAGGGTGATAGCTGGCATGTGCTGGCAGCGCAACTGCCGCCTATCTTGAGCGTGGAAGCGAGTGTGGCGTAGAGGCGAACGTATAGGTTATCGGTACAATACGGGGTTCCTCCACCTCGTGTCTGAATTGACAGAAAATAGAATTTTTCCCGCAGCCTCTGAAAGCTGTGCCCTTCCACGGAAGTTCAAACATTTTGGATTTGCTCGAAGAATGCAGCAATGGCACTTCTTGCCCTGCTGTTTCACCCTTTTTCACGCATTTCCCTTGGGAAATCCCCTGTATTTGTGGTACTTTACGACCACTCCCAGAGCGGTTTTGCGTATTAGACTGGGTATTGTGTCTGAAATTCGCGAAACGCAACCCCCTAAGGTTTTGCCCCAGACGGCTGCCGCTCATGGCGGTTACCTTGCGTGGCACGCCGGTCCGCGAGGGCACGGCAAAGCAGGTTAACATTAAGGGAGTGGGAGCAGGGCCCGGAGTACATCTCGACTATGGCACTCGGTTTTGGATTCAATAAACAGAAGGTTCTTGCCTCGGCGGAAAAGGCAGTGCAGCAGGGTAAGCTGCCAAACGCCATCGCGGAATACGAGAAGATCGTCCGGGAAGACCCTAAAGATTTAACCGTTCTCAATACCATCGGCGACCTGCACGCCCGCGTGGGCAACAATGATAAGGCCGCCGTCTACTTCAAGAAGGTCGGAGACATCTACGCCTCCGAAGGCTTTACCGTTAAAGCCATAGCGGTTTACAAGAAAATTGCCAAGCTCAACCCTTCCTCCACCGAATCCCTGACCAAGCTAGCCGAGCTTTATACGCAACAAGGTCTGTATAACGACGCGCGCTCGCAATATCTGCAAGTCGCTGACGCCGCCATGAAGGCCGGCAACCTGGAAGAAGCGGCCAGAATCTTCCAGAAAATCCTGGAACTCGACTCCGACAATACTGCCATGCAAACCAAGCTGGCAGACTTGTACATCAAGCTGGGACGCAAAGACAATGCCCGCGACATCTTTCTCACTGCGGCCAACGCGCTCTACCAGCGGGGCGCACTGGATGCGGCCGATGAGGCGCTGCGGCGAGTCAACAGCATTGATCCCAACAATCTGGATGCGCTGCTGCTGCGCGGCAAGATCGCCAGCGACTCCGGTGACAGCGCCGCCGCCATCTCGTATCTCGAAAAAATCCCAGACCTCGATTCGCGCCCTGAGGCGCTGCGCTCGTTGCTGAACGCGCAATTGTTCATGGGCAAATTCGCCGAAGCTGAGATGATCGCGAAGAAAATGCTGACCGTGCACAACGATGCCAGCGGGCTGACCGCCTGCGCTGAGTCGCTGCTGAAAGGCGGTTCTCTGGAAGAGGCGCTGCAGCTTTACGACCAATATTCCGACCGCCTGCTCGCCGCCAATCAGCCGCAATTGATCGAAAGCCTGTTGGCCAGCATGAATCGCATCTCAGAGAACGCCCGGGCGCTCGAGCTTTTGCGCGGCATCTTTGTCAAAGCCGGCGAGCACTCGCATCTCAACGAAATCAACGAACTGCTGGCCCACGCCCTGGTGCAGGCGGGCGACTTGCCGAGGGCCGCTGCCCTCTATAAAGAACTTTCGGAACTGGAGCCTGAGAACTCGCTGCATTTGCAGAATTACAAGCAGATTCAGGCGCGGCTGGGAAATGATCCCACCGTCCGTGAGCTCAGCAAAGAAGAGGGCGAGCAGGCGTTCATGGTGGAGGAGTTGGAACAGGCCGCCCCCGCGCTCGACCAGAAATATTCCTCCGCGATCAGCAATGCCATCAAAGCGGCACTGACGGAGGCAGAGTTGTTCGAGTCTTACAACATGCCGGCCAAAGCCATACCTCCGCTCGAGCAAGTGCTGCCTAAGGCGCCGCGTGATGCCCATCTCAATCAGCGCCTTGCAGCGTTGTATGCGCGCTCCGGCCACTTTCAGGAGGCCATCCATTGCTGCGAGCTTCTGCAATCACTCTATTCTGAGGCTGGCCACATCAAGCATGCGCGCCAATACGCCGACATGGCGGCCAAATTCAAAGATCGCATGAAGTCTGCCCCGGGCGCTGCGCAGGCGCAACCGACCGCCCCGGTGTATGCTCCCCCGGTGCAGCAGGCCCCGGCGCAGCAAGCTCCGGTACAGCAAGCGGCGTCTCGACCGCCCGCTGGACCGCCGGCAACCGCCGCATTCGAGGTCGAGACATTCCAGGTCCAGCCTGCGCCGCCCGCTCCAGCGCAGCCCGCCGTAAGAGAATTCAGCATGGATGTCGTACCCGAGGCGGCGGCCACGGTTGAACCACAGTCGGCCCAGTCGCCCGTCTCCCCAGGCACAACAGGAGCCCACGAGATTGATTTGAGCGACTGGGAGAGCATGACCTCAGTTGACTCGACGCCAGCGCAAGAAGCACCGCCAGCGCAGGCCGCGCCACCAGTTCCCCCACCTCACCCACCTGTTCAGCAGATGAGCGTGGAAGACCTGGTGGAAGAAACGCAGTTCTATCTGAGCCAGTTTTTATGGAAAGAGGCGGGTGAAAGCCTGGCTCGCCTGCAAACGGCAGATCCCAATGCGCGTCAGATCGCCAGTTTGCGAAAGAAGTTAGAAGAAGGAAAGGCGGCGGCCTCTGCGCCAGCGGCTACTGCGGCTTCCGCGCCGGCAACCACTGGTGAGGCCAATGTAGCCGAGTTCTCATTTGATATGAGCATGCTGGAGGCAGCTCCGGCAGTGGAACCTGAGCCTCCTGCTCCACCACCACCTCCTCCTCCGCCACCTGCACCTAAGGCTGCGCCGCCCCAGGCGCGTCCTGCGCCTGAACCGGCAAAGCCTGCACCGCCACCACCACCGCCCGTGGTCGAACCAAGGCCAGCGCCGGTAGTGGAAACCAAGAAGCCGGCGGCGGCCGCAGCACAGGCCGCGGCTCCGCAAAAGATCGACGAGAAAGACAAAGAGGATAAAGGGCCGCTCTCTGACTTTGTCCTTGACCTGGATGAAGCTCTGGGCGATGACTTCAGCTTCGATGAGGCCAAAAGAGCCAAACCCGTTGCCGCGCCCGCACCGCCAACGCCCAAACCTGCCCCGGCGGCCGCATCCATGTCCGCTTCTGCGCCTGCGCCCGAGCCTGCCAAGTCACCCTCAGCCAAGACTGTAACTGCGGTGCGGAAGGTGTTTCCTCCGGCTGCAAGCGCTCCTGCAGATGCCAACTCTACTCTCACCGATCTGTTCGCGGAATTCAAAGACGAGGTCGAAGAAAACACAAATGCAGCAGAGGACCCCGATACCCATTACAACCTGGGTGTGGCCTTCAAAGAGATGGGACTACTCGACGAAGCCATCGGTGAGTTACAGAAAGTATGCCATTCCATTGAGAAAGGACATCCCTTCACCCAGGTGATGCAGGCGTATACCTGGTTGGCCCACTGCTTCCTGGAAAAGGGCGCCCCCGAAGCTTCGGTAAAGTGGTATGAAAAGGCCTTGCGTGTACCCTCGATTGACGAAGAAGCCAAATTGGCCGTCTACTACGAGTTGGGCTCTGCCTACGAGGCCGCCGGCAACAAAAGGGCCGCCTTGCAGAATTTCAACGAAGTTTATAGCAATAATATTGACTACCGCGACGTGGCCGAGCGAATCAAAGCTCTCAAGTCGTAGAATAGTGAACAGCATCGCCAGGGTATGCGTTCTACGGCTAAATTCCGGCAGGAGCCGCAAGACTCCACAACCATGGCATACGGCAGCACTCCTTTGAGCCCAACAGCT
>QIAW01000463.1:0-2960 GCA_003225655.1 Acidobacteriota bacterium | reverse complement strand
TGGTGATCTTGCCTTGGACGCGGATTTGGACCGAAAACCACCTCTTGCTCCATAACCTGTCTCTGCGGGAGCTCGCGCTGCACGATTTTGTGCGCGGCCTTATCAGCGGTTTGGGGCTGGTAAATATCTGGGTTGGTATATGGGAAGGGGTCCACTACCGGGAGGACCAGAGCTAAAACCGGCCGGCCCATAAATTGGCCTTAGCGCCATATCTTGGTTATCCTGTTTGTCGTCTTTCTTTAGCACTCCTGCTTCTTATGAACGAACCCGAAACTCTCAATCCCGCTCCGTTAGCCTACGAAAATAAGGAATTTCTCAACAGCCCCGATGGCCGCGCGTTGCGAATTATGGCCGAATATTTCGAGCCCCTGGCGCGCTTTCGGCGCGAGAAGATTCAAGATACTGTCGTATTCTTTGGCTCGGCGCGCTTCGCCAGCCAGTCCGAGGCCAATAGCGCCCTGGCGCTGCTCGAGCGTCCCAGCTCCGCGAAACCGGCTGACCTCGAAGTGCAACTCAAGCGCTGCCGGGCTGCGGTGGAAATGGCGCGCTACTATGAAGAGGCGCGACAACTGGCGGGCATGCTGACTAAGTGGGCCATGGAGCTTCCTTTTCGCCGGCACCGCTTTGTGGTTACCTCGGGCGGAGGACCGGGCATTATGGAGGCCGCCAACCGCGGCGCGTATGAAGCCGGGGGCAAGACCATTGGCCTCAATATCCGGCTTCCTTATGAGCAGTTCCCGAATCGCTACATCTCTCCGGAGTTGAACTTCGAGTTCCACTATTTTTTCATGCGCAAGTACTGGTTCGCCTACCCTGCCAAGGGCCTGGTCGTTTTTCCCGGCGGCTTCGGCACCCTAGATGAGCTGTTCGAAATTCTTACTTTGGCACAAACCCAGAAGCTGGCCAAGAAAATCGTAGTGCTGGTGTACGGCAGAGAGTACTGGACCAAAATACTGAACCTGCCTGCCCTGGTCGATTCCGGCACCATTGCCGAAGAAGACCTGAACCTGTTCCGTATCGTAGATTCCCCGGAAGAAGGCTTTGAGGTGCTTCGCTCGGGATTGACGCAATATCATTTGCAGCCGCAGCCTGCAGCGCCCAAGGAAAAAGAAGATGATCCCGATATCGCCCCTACGCGTTCGTTGCGCGGACATCCTTCGTAATACAGTTTCGAGTTTCAAGTTTCGAGCAGTTCAAGTTCCCATTTTCGGTTCGCCCGAATGCATGGCTCACGCCGCCCGCTTTTCCTGATGTTGTTGTAGCTCCTCAATCTCTACCCGTTCGCGCTTGATATCGAGCCGCAGGCGGCCAAAGATACCCATGTAAATATTGGCCACCCATACCAGTGCGAAGCCGGCAATCGGATATCCGCGCCAGTCTTCATACAGCAGCTTGAAACGAGTGATGATCAAAAACAAGATAACCACGTAGTGGGTGAGACAGTACTCGCAGGTAAGCACATAAAAAAATTTGCGCGACGGCAGGTGCTGGGCCCTGCGGCTGCGCTCGTTGCAATACTCGCGGGGTTCACGGAACACCTCTTCGTGGGTCACCGTCCAGGCAATGCTGGCTACAGGCAACGCTAAGATGAGCAGCCATAGAATTTGAGTCCCCAGGTTCATCTTGAGTTAGAAGCGGGCTACAGGAACCAGGCTTGCCGAGTTTTGCGGATTAACTTCTCACCAGCTTTGTTTAAGATGGAGGTGGAGAGTCCGAGTCCAACTCTGAATGCTGCTTTATTACATCACCGACCGCACGCAGTTTCCCGGACCGGCGGCCCAGCAACGCGAGCGCTTGCTGTCTACCGCTGTCGCGGCAGCCCGCGCGGGGGTGGATCTGATCCAGTTGCGGGAAAAAGATTTGAGCGCACGCGAACTGGAGACGTTAACCCACGAATTGATGCGCGAGCTGCAAAGCTTTCCGCAAACACGGTTGCTGGTGAACTCCCGCGCCGACGTTGCTATTGCCGCGGGAGCCCACGGAGTGCATCTTCCCGCCAATGACATCTCTGTCAGCGAGGCGCGCGTGGTCTTCTCTAAGGCTGGAGTGGACCGGCCCATCATTGCCGTCTCATGCCACACGACGGCTGAGATCGAAAAGAGTGAATCTCACGGCGCCGACTTTGCCGTCCTGGGTCCAATTTTTGAAAAGGAAGGCAAGAGGATCCCGGCTGCCGGTCTGGCTGTATTGCGCGAGGCCTGTAACCGCCCTGCCGCCGCCGCGGCCCGCATGCCGGTGCTCGCCCTGGGTGGCGTAACCTTGGAAAATGCCTCTGCCTGCCTGGCCTGCGGAGCTGCGGGAGTTGCCGGCATCCGGTTATTCCAAAGGGACGACATTGGAGATACCGTGAAACGATTAAGAGAGTTGCAGGAACATGATACAAGCAGCCACGAACCTGCAACGCATCCGTATTGGATCAATATCGCTTCATCCAAAAAAACGTAAATTCAAAATCTTAAGCGCCGGAGGTTGCGGAAGAAGCCTTGGAAGAAGAAAGGGCCGTAGTGGCCGACTTAATTCCTAACTGGATAGTCGCATCCAAATCCAAATGCGGAATGGGCGAAGAGGCGGCCGCCTGATAAAACTTCAAGGCTTCCTGCGGCCGGTTCAATCGCTTCAGGCAAACTCCTGCTGCCTGAAGCTGCGCCTTGAGAGACTGCCGCTCCGTAGGATAAGCGGCGATTAGCTTGTTATATTCGCTCAGCGCTGCGTCAAAGTTCTGCTGCTCTTCGAGTCCTCGGCAGAGATTGAGCCAGATCGGTGTGGGCAGCTTTGTGCCGCCTGCCTGCAGGAAATCCTGATATTCGTGCCAAGCGGCCTCATAGGAGCGCTCTTTGAGGCAGGCAGCGCACAACTTCGCCGTAGTCTCAAGGTAGCCTGAATCTTCGCTTCTGCGCCGCTGAATTTCCCGGAGCATACCCAAGGCGTCAATCGAGTCGGGTTTCTTCGCCAACAGGGTG
>QIAW01000469.1 GCA_003225655.1 Acidobacteriota bacterium | reverse complement strand
TAAGAACCGCACCCAGCGAAGCTCATCGATAGCGGCCAATCGCTCCAGCAGCAGCGCCAAGCCGTCTTTCAGGCCGAGGTCCTCGCCGTAGCAGGTCGTATCCTGGCCAATGAGGGTGATCTCGCGCACCCCGCTTTGCGCCAGCCGTTGGGCCTCGGCAACCACCGACTCAAACCGGCGCGAACGGAACTTGCCGCGCAGTTGGGGAATGATGCAAAAGCTGCAGGGGTGATCGCATCCTTCCGCAATCTTGATGTACGCCAGGTGGCGCGGCGTGGCCAGCACGCGGGGCGTGTTCTCGTCATAAAGATAATTGGGAAGATCGGCAATGGCGCCTTCCCACTCGTTGCGCGAGAAGCGTCCCGCAGCCTGCCGGGCTTCTCCCTCAGGACGAGAGGATGGCACCACGCCAGGCGCGGAGTACGTTGCCTCCGGCCGCGAGGTAAGGATCGTGAATGGTGACGAGTCATAGGACGCGGAAGTTGTTGGTCTTGCCAGTCCCACACTGGCGATTTTGAATTTCGTTGCGATAGCGTTCCACCAGGCAGCCAGCCACGACCAGTTTCTTCGCGCGCCCACTTGGGTTCTGTGGCGAATGCTTGTGCTGCGCCATCTGCAGGATGGTATCCACAGACTCCTGCTTGGCCGTATCGATGAACGAACAGGTGTTGACTACAATCACGTCGGCTTCTTCGGCACGAGCGGTGATTTGGGCGCCCGACGACGCCAGCATTCCCATCATGACCTCGCTGTCTACAAGGTTTTTGGGGCAGCCCAGGCTGATAAAGCCTACTTTGACCGGGGCATCAGATGTGGTTTTGGATGACATGCAATCTATCTATTTTAGCACTGGTAATTTTTCGCCACAGACGCGTTGTTGGAAACAAAGAATCGGGCTGTCGGGACAAGGAAGAAGCTGGATTTAAGAAACAGGGTTAATCTTATTTTCTCGCGGCGGCTTCCACTTGTTCATACAACCCGGGCAAGAGTTTCGCGTCTTCCGATATTTCTCCGAAGCGGGCCCGCTGGTAGTGTTGGGTAAAGAGAGAAACCGCGCCCCGCAGCGCCGGATCAATAATTGAACTCACGAATTCCGCCGGCGTCTGCGCGGCCTTCTTCTCACATCCCCGCCGCGCCAGCGAAGCCGTCATGCGCTCATACCAGATCGAAGCAGCCGCGCGCGGCGCATCTTCCGGCCTGGCGGCGATGCGATAGTCGCGCCAGAGGTGTACCAGCTTACCTGCGTTGGCGGCCAGCACCAGCAACGCAACCAGAAGCATCAAGAGCAAACCGTAGCGGCGCAATAGCTGACGGAGGTCTGTGGCGCCGGCATGCGCGACTAGCTTGTAATAGCGCCGCAGGATGGCCAGCTTCCAGCTAAACAGGCGGCTGCGGGAGAGCATAGCCACCTTGAAGGTCAGATTAGATTGATGTCCGAAGTCGTAGTTAATGACCCATTCGCGCCAGAATTCGCCCAGCGCGTCGAGGTACAAACCCAGACGCGAAGTACGCAGCAGGGAAGTAGGGTTCGGATCGGGAGGCGTAGGGTCGAAGGTGCTCCAGCCGTAATTAGGAAAGTACACCTCTACCCAGGTGTGCGCCTCGCTGGCGCGCACGATGTAACTTGATGTCAGATCATTGAACTGGGAGCTGCGGAATCCGTTGACCACACGCGCGGGAATGCGCAGGGTGCGCAGCATGATGGCCATGGCGGAGGCAAAGTATTCGCAGTGGCCCTGTTTGCGGACAAAAAGAAACTCGGCCAGGGGGTCTGCAGGAGGCTTCTCAGAGAGCTTGAGCGTGTAGCCATAGTGCGAGCCGAGGTACTGTTCGACGGCGCGCGCGCGGTCGTAATTATTCGTTTGGCCGCGGGTTACCTCGACCGCCAGCCGAGGTATGCGCGCATCAAGCTTGGGCAATTGCAGGTAATTCAGAGCAATTTGCGCGGGGAAATCTCCCGAGGCCTGACGCAGCAATTCCGGTTTGACCTCGGTGACATTGGAACGCGCCATGTAGATGCCAATCGGCTCGTCGGTGAAGACCGAGCCCGCCAGATCCTGGGTGAGAGAGTGATAATTGCCGACGATATTGTCACCGAATGGTGCCATGAAGAAAACATTGGTTCCGATAGGCTCCATCATGACCCGGTAATTGAGCATGGGACCGGTAGTGCGCGGATTGGCGGGAGTCTCAAGATGGAATCCTTCTCCAGACTGTGGCCAGACATGAAAGGTTCCGGCCCCCCCGTGCGAAATCGCAGAAGGTGTTAGAGGATTGTCCCACTTATGGCCATCAAACAATCCGAGAGCGACGCCACGCCACTTCATGTTGGAAAAACTTCCGCGCGTATCGCCCATCACCTGCACGTGCATCACGATAGAGCTGGATTGCTTGATCTCACCAATCTGCCCGAGCTGGACCTCGTTCCCAAATCCGGTCAACACCTGGTTATTTTGCGCGAGCTGGCTCAGGTAACCGTTGCTCGTACGGGGAAGCACATAAAAGACAATGGGCACGGCCAGACTGATGCTTGTGACCAAAACCACCGATGCAATCAACAGCGCGCGCCCCAGAGAAGATGGA
>QIAW01000062.1 GCA_003225655.1 Acidobacteriota bacterium | reverse complement strand
ATGGGAAGTAGGAGAAACAGCCCCTTTTATGAAAGCCTCACTTACGTTTATTCACCCCTTTCGGACCCTTAGGCTCATCGTCCCGCCAGATTTCTCGCAGATCTTCTATGAAAGTCAGAATAAAAACCAAGGCCGAGCCAACCGCCCCGATGATGAACACTATTCCGAGAATCCGGATGACTGCATGCAGCATTCATTGCAGAGTAAAGATCGGTGTATAAGGAAAGCGTAAGGAACCCATAAAAAGATTCTCAGGCAAGATGGCCTGGATTCTTGCGTCAAAGGATCAACTGTTGGGCGGGTTGGCGAGGGGCAACGCTTCGTACTGCGGTTTTTTCTCAAAAATCAGAACTTGTCCAGTTTCGACAGCCAGAGTCATTCCAAAAAAATAGCCCGTTATCTCTTGACACAAAAATAGACAGTAATAAAAAGAGCACCAAACAGGCCCACCCAACTGAAAATCGTTCTAGAGATGTGGGTAAGCCACTCTGTCTTCGTTACAGGCGACGGATTGCTTTTATAGTCATCCATAACGAGATACATCGAGCCGAAGATAATCCAGTTGAGGGCTTCGGGAACCCGTCCACGGACCGCTTCAACGCCCCCCGCGGCCACCAGTAGAATTCCAGTCATCCAGTTCAATAATTCGAGTTTTATGGTCATGACCTTGACGATACGCCTACGTACCTCCGCAGAAGAAAGTTTGAGGCGAAGCCATCTCATGAACAAGGAGATTCTGCGAAGCACGACCATTCTCGGAGAATGCTACGGTTTGAGAATGTTCCTCGGTGCTCATGAGATGGCAACTGCTAAGCTACTTCGCACGCCCTAAATTATGAATAAATGATTCGTAAAGAATTCATAATGAAAGGGGCGGCAACAACAAAAACGGCAATCAGAAGTTGTTCCAGAGCATGAAAGGCAAGGACTGGCGCCAAGGTACAGATGTGCTCTGTGTTCTGAATATAACCGGGTCCTCATGGGCTTTTACCGAAAATTCGTATTTCCGCATTTTGTCAATCTCGCGATGCGCAACAAAGAGTCGACTCGTTGCCGGTCGCAAATCATTCCTCGGGCCCGGGGCCGGGTTTTGGAAGTGGGAATTGGTTCAGGACTCAACCTGCCGTTCTATTCCAACGGGGTCGCGGAGGTGTACGGGATAGATCCATCAAGGGAGCTCCTGCAACTGGCGCGCAAAACGGCCGCCTCCGTCGCATTCCCGGTAGAGTTCATGAACGGCTCTGCGGAAGAGATTCCTTTAGAGAGCCAGACGATCGATACTATCGTGATGACCTGGACTTTGTGCTCCATACCTGACGCAAACAAAGCCCTTCATGAGATGCGGCGTGTATTGAAACCAGGGTGCGATCTGCTTTTTGTGGAGCATGGGCTTGCTCCTGAGCCGAAGGTGAACGCCTGGCAAAATCGGTTGAATCGGCCATGGAAGGCCATCGCGGGCGGCTGCAATCTTAATCGTAAGATTGATTCCTTGATTCGTTCGGCGGGCTTTACTTTTGTGGAATTAGACGCCAATTATTTGCCGGGCCCGAAGCCCCTCACGTATACATATCGTGGGCGCGCCCGGAAGTAGGCTAACTCATACGGTGAGGGGATGGGGATCAACGCCATCGCAATGTAAAACAGGACTCTCCTCATCAAAGGCGAGCGTCGCTGCTTCCAATCGCGCAATTCGGCGCGGTCGGCCACTCCCACCTGGTCCTGGTGTTCCAGGTCCCAGGCAAACTCATGGGCGTTGGCGTAGCGCTTTCTAGGATCGCGCTCCAGGGCGCGGTAAATAACTTCCTGCAACTGGGGAGAGATTTCAGGATTTACTTCGCGCGGCGGCACAGGATTGTTCAGCAGCCGGTCATTCATGATGGCAAAGGGGTTCGGCCCCTGAAACGGAACTTTTCCCGTGAGCATTTCATACAGCATCACGCCCAGCGCGTAGAGGTCGCTGCGGGCGTCTCCGCGCTTCCCTTTCACCTGCTCAGGAGAGATGTAATCAGGCGTTCCCATGGTCGCTGACAGCTTGGCAAAGGTCAGCCGCCGCGCACCCGCATTGGCGGCGATGCCGAAGTCAATGAGCTTGATATTGTCATGGGCGTCAATCATGACGTTTTCCGGCTTCAGATCGCGGTGAACCACGCCATGGCGATGGATGTAATCCAGTGCGTGGGCAATTCCCAGGGTGATCTTGACTGCGCGGTCGGGCGGAAGCACCTTTTGCTCGTTCAGAAGCTGGCGTAGCAGCCTTCCTTCCACCCATTCCATGACCATGTAGAGCTGGCTGCGGTCATCGTCAGCCATTACCTTCATTACGCCGGGATGGTCGAGTTTCGTGCCGATATCATGCTCGCGCTGAAAGCGGTCGAAGAACACCGGGTCGCTTTCCATTTCAGGATGAGGAATTTTGATGGCGACCGGCTTGCCCGTACGCGTATCCGTGCCACGAAAAATCGAGGCCATGCCGCTGCGGGCAATCAACTTTTCAATGACGTAGTGGTCGAGTTGGTCGCCGACGTGAAGTAAGATCATCGCAATCGAATTATGTCAGAGCTTTCCATCCATCAGGCACAAAGGCTCCCGGAAGAAATCATCAGTTTCAAGAGATGGGAGTCGATAGGCTAATGGAATACCACCATCATAGCGCAGGCTGGGGTGAAAGGATTGTCGCATGCAAAAATCGGTAACGTCTCAGTTTGAATTTTCGGCCGCGAGCCGAACCTTTGTAGGGACATCGCGGAATCAGAACATCCCGTTGGAATTTGCAGCCTGATCGGGCACAATTTGCAGCACGTCCCAGTGTTCCACGACCTTGCCTTGATCATCGAGCCGGAAGATGTCGATTCCGGCCCACACATGATCGCCCGGCCAGTCCTGGCGACAATGAAGAACCACATAGTCGCCCTCGGCGATCACCCGTTTGAATTCCACACGCTTACCGGGGTAATCGCGAGCGGCTTCCTCGAAATACGCAATGAACCCTTCCTTGCCATCAGCGACGCCCGGATTGTGCTGGATGTACTGCTCTCCCGCATACCGCTCGATCGCCTCCCGGGGGCGACACTGATTGAACATTAGGTCGTAGAAAGCCATGATGTTCTGCTTGTTGTGCTCCAGTTCAGGCATAGTCACTCCTTCGTTACTGCCAAGATTATAGAAAGCGCCAGCCTAAACGACTCTGGGCGGATTTCAAACTGAGACACTACCAAAAAATTAACGGAGTTTGTACGGCCGCCCGCGATACATGCCGATCCGTTCGACGCTCCGAACACGAATCAGTTGCACGCTGATATTATCGCTACCGTCCTGATGGTTCGCCACTTCCACCAGCTTTTGCGCCGCTGTGTTCACGCTGTCGCTGTGACCGATGATGTGCGCTATTTCCGAAGGTGTGAGGGCGCCGTGCAATCCATCGGAGCAAAGCAGGAGCACGTCGCCGGCGAAAATCTGGTGCTCGCTGGTTTCTACATTGACGAAAAGGTCGTTTCCCAACGAGCGGCTGAGCACGTGCCGGGTTGACACCTCGGCAGCCTCCCGGGCCGATAGTAATCCCAGGGCAACTTGCTCGCTGGCCACGGTGTGATCTCGCGTCAGCGGCTTGGCAACACCACGGCGAACCAGATAACAGCGCGAATCCCCCACGTGGGCCACCGTCGCCCGGTCAAAACGCAGACCGCAGGCCACCAGGGTGGTTGCAATCGTTATGCTGGCCCCTCCCGAGGCCATTCCTGCCTCGTGCACGTGCGCGTTGGCGGTCTGCACCAGGCGCGGCAGCACTGCTGTGTGCAGCTCTCCGGGGGTCGATTGGCGAAAGCCCTCGAGCAGGCTTTCTATCGCCGTGCGTGAGGCCAGTTCACCCCGGTCTTGCCCGCCGACGCCATCAGCCAATGCAAACAGCCAACCACGGCTGCGCGCCAGCTCCGGCGTCTCGGGAACCACGTACCCGATGTAATCCTCGTTATGTTCGCGTCTAAGCCCGCAATCAGAAAGCTGCGAGAACTCCACTTGCAACATAGTGCTTTGCTGTGGACGCCGCCTGCCGGCAACAACGCCTTCAGCGCCTCCAGGAGACCACCCTCCATGATTAGCGTACATGATGCCTCGTAAAAACGGGCGGACAAAAGTCCGCCCGCGTTTTTGTCACCGAGTTTTGTGCGAGCAGGGTCTCGTGTGAGGACCCGGCTCACGCCGAAAGAATTACACCGAATTAGCGTTGGCCCGTTCGCGGACCAGCGTCGTCCGCCCTGAAGCCTTACTCGAGCGGACAAAGTAGATCCAGCCATAGATGGCCCAAACTCCCGCAATCGCCAAAGCCAATAGCGGCTCCATCTTCGTACCGTAACCCATAAACGGCCCAATCAAATAGAAGGCCATGCAGGCCAGGTTGGCCAACAATCCGAAAATGGGAATAACAAAGTGGCGTATCGGCTTAAAGTTGGGATGATTATGATAGGCCACCAGGCAGATCACGCAGCTCAAGGCATAAAGCAAGAATGTGCCAAAGTTTGAGGCCAGCGTGACCGTCAGCAAGGAATTGGGCAGCTTCGCCATCGCGTCGTGCGTGGTGTAACCGAAGCTCGACAAGATGCCATGCGGCAACGCCTGGATGGCGGAATCTGCCGGAGCACCGGCATCGCCGAACGCCAAAGCTACTCCCAGGCAACCCACCACCGCTGAAATTGCCGCCAACGTCCAGATGGCGCGGTGCGGGGTCAGGTTCTTGCCGTGCAATATGCCGAAGTGCTCGGGCACTTCTTCATCTTTCCCCATGGCATAAGTGACGCGCGCTCCCGTGTTCATGCATGAGAGCGTTGTGCCAATCAGCGCCAGGAACACTGTGAACGCCTGGATCAACATGAAGATTTTGCCATGGCCCGGACCGAGGATGGCATCGCCCACCATGATCATCATGTCGCCGACAGGCGCCGCCGAGCCTTGCGCCGCCGACAACGGATACCCGCTATTCAGGAAGTAGTTCGCCGCAAAGTACTCGAAGAGGTAGCAGAAGGCCCCCTGTACCAGCAATGACGTGATCACCGCAATGGGCACATCTCGTTTGGGATTCTTGGCCTCGCCGCCCATCGCAGTTACCGATTCAAAACCCACGAGAATCAGAATGGCGACCGTAGCTTGCACAAAGACCCAGCCCCAGTTGTGGGCGCCGATAACGGAACGAGCAGTGGGATGAGAAACAAAATTACCGCTATCGTCCTTCTCTGGATAGGTGACCGTATACGGCACGGGTTTGCCGGAAGCATCCAGCAGCGGCTGGGGTACGCCGTTCGAGTCACGCACGATCGTCTCTGTAGTCTGACCGTTGGCGGCCGTCTTCTCCGTCTTATACTGATAATCGTAGGCCGCGCCTGAACTGGCGTCCCATTGCAAGCCGCTCTTACCCGGTGGATGGTTCATGCGGTAGCCCAGGGCCATCACCGCGAACACAATCAGTGCGGAAATCTGAATAACGTTAATGGCAATGTTGACCGAGGTCGAACCGTTCACACCGCGATAGGCGATATAAGCCACGCCAAAAGACGCGACGA
>QIAW01000460.1:7072-13808 GCA_003225655.1 Acidobacteriota bacterium | reverse complement strand
CCTGGTGCACATCGGACACAATGTAAAAATCGGCGAGAACGTCGTCATCGCCGCGCTCACCGGAATCTCCGGCAGTTCCGTCATTGAGAGCAACGTGGTGATTGGGGGCCAGGTTGGAATCGGCGATCATGCCCGGATAACCGAAGGCGTGATTCTGGGCTCGGGCTCCGGGGTGCTGACCAAAAAAATTGTGCGTGGCAAGGGCGTGGTCTTCTGGGGAAGGCCCGCCAGACCGTTGCGTGAATATCTGAGAGAGTTGGCCGCTTTGGCCAAACTGGGAAAGAAAAAGTAGTCAGCCGCAACCAAAAAACAAGGCGACTCGCCGCAGCGAATCGCCCCAAGAGATGGTTTCAAAAAGATGCTGGTTAATGAACAACCAGGTTTGCAGTTCCAGAAGCGGTTTGTGCCGTAGTACCACTTCCAGCCGTGCCGGTTGCAGTCACAGCGTAAGTACCTGGTGGTGTTCTCTGCTTGATGCCACCGCTGCCGCATCCTTGCAGCGCGAGTAGGATGGCGGAAAGCATCAGAATTGTAATTACCACCCCTAGCAAGCGGCGGCGCTTGTTTTGATTGCGCTTTGCTGAGAACACTAACCCAAAGGCGCCTGCGCCGGCCAGTGAGAACATGGCGTAAAGAGCTTTGTTCGGATGCGACAAAGGTATCTGAGAGGGCTCCGCCTTGCCAAAAATTGCGCCTCCGGCAGAGGTAAAGTTTGTCGCGACGCTTAACGTGCTGGTCACTGCGCTGCCCCGAGGGGTGACCGTTTTAGGGTTAAGAGAGCAGCCCGATGCTGGAGCCGCGCTGGAGCAAGTGAGGGCAACGGCTTCGCTAAATCCAACTCCAGGAGTGACAGTAACCGTGTAGGTAACCAGTGTGCCCGCGGTTGTACTGACCGAAGCGGGAGTTACCACAACGGTGAAATTCGCGGGTGGCGGAGGGGGAGGGGGCCCTGAGCTGGTGCAGGTTCCGGCCCCGGTGCTGATGGTTCCGGCATTGAGCAGTATGCTGACCGTACCATCAATTGCATTGCTCACGGCAATATCTGGTTTACCGTCACCATTGAAATCAGCGGCTGCCACGCCAAAGGCGCCATTCCCCGCAGGCTGGCATGCTAAAGAAGTTGAGAAGGTTCCATTACCGTTGTTGAGAAGAAAAACTGCGCTGTTGCTCGAGTCAGCGATAACCAGGTCAATCCCATTTACACCGTCGAAGTTTGCAGCGGCAATAGCTTCAGGTCCTGATCCTGCAGTGCCGGAGATTGTGCTGTAGCTGACCGGAGTTGCGAATGTCCCGTTTCCATTGCTCAGAAGAATGCTTACCGTCCCGCCGGTACAGGCCACAGCTATATCCGGCTTGGAATCGCCATTCAAGTCAACGGCCACCAATGCATCGGGGTCACCACAGCTCGAAGTGGAACTGGGGTTCAGGTTGATATCTGTATGCGGCAGGAAGCCTCCACTTCCAGTACCCAGCAGAATACTTGCGGTACCGTCATTATTCGAGGTAGCGAGGTCCGGTTTTCCGTCGCCGTTAAAGTCAGCGACCACTACCCCAGAAGGGCTGCCACCGGTGGTGAAAGTACCCCCAGGCACAAAAGAGCCTAAGCCGGTCGAAAGAAAAACGGTCACGGAGTTGGAATTATCGTTGGAAATGACGATGTCACCCAAGCCATCACCATTTAGATCCGCGATTGCCACACCCTCTGGGCCCAATCCTGCGGTCATAGGAATCGTACTCGGCACGGAGAAGGCGCCGCCGCCAACGTTGAGCAGAACGCTGAGCGAATCGCCGCCGCTGTTCGTAACCACCAGGTCAGGTCTGCCATCTCCATTCACGTCTCCGATAGCTACATCAGACGGACTGTTTCCAACGGTGTAATTGACAGGCGCTAAAAAGCTTCCGCCGCCTGTGCCCAGCAGAACTGAGATTTTGTTGGCGCCGGTGTTCACAACAACTACATCAGGCCTTCCATCGCCATTCAGGTCACCGGTGGCAACAAACGTAGCTCCTGTGCCGGTTATGATAGGCGAGCCCGGAGCCGGATTAAAAGGATTGGACGCAGTCTGCGCAGTTCTCGGAGCGACGATCAGTATGAAGAGAATGCAAGCCAGGCACAACGCACCCAAACGCATATTTTTGAACATGGTATGTCTCCTAAAAACAATTAAGATCCGGAACAACCAGGCCTTGTACAGGCAAACATGGCGTTCGCCCACACGAATTCGGTGCAAAGCGATCGGGTGGTTAATTAACGTTGATGCCCACAACTACAGCCGCTGACTGTACGGGAGTGACAGTTACCGATGAGCCCGTTACGGTCAGCAGGTAATTCCCAGGTGGAGTTCTTGCCTTGATTCCTCCACATCCCTGCATGATGATCAGAGTAACCATAACTACCAACCCTGTAATTGCCCCTTTTAACCACCGTCGGCGTTTATTCTGGCTGCGGCTCGCTGGCAGCAGCACCAGCCCGACGATGCCGGCCCCGCTCAGGGAAAGCATTGCGTAAAGTGATTTGTTCGAGCGCCAAGGCGCATGGGAAGGCTCTACCTTGCCGAAAACTGCGCCTCCAGCCGAGACAAAATTCGTCGCCACGGTCATTGAAGTGCTTGCTGCCGTGTTATTAACAACGACAGTTTTGGGGTTAAAGGAGCAAGCCGATGCCGGGATTGTCTGGCTGCAAGTGAATGTTACATTGTCACTAAATCCGTTAGTGGGGACTACCGTGATGACAAACGTCACCGGTGTGCCTGCCTTTGTACTCACGCTCCCCGGGCTTGCAGTCAGACTAATGCCCGGAGGGGTGGCTTGCGCCGATCCAAAATTTGCAATCAGGCAGAAAAGGACCCCAACCAGCCACGACACAATCAAACGTCGGTTGATAGACATCATTAACTTTCTCCTAAAAGAGACTAAAATTTAGACTAACGTAGGCTGTTCTCCAGAAGGCGTCAAGGCAATAAATGGTCTCGACGTGTACTAAGGGAGTTCGGGGTATTTTACCCCCATTTTGTACGGCAAATAATATGGCGATCTTGGTTATTGGCGGGCATTCCCGGAGTGTGGGAAAGACCAGTGTGGTTGCCGGCCTGATTGCGGCCCTGCCGGAACGGCGATGGACCGCAGTCAAAATCACGCAATTTGGGCACGGGATCTGCTCGGTAAATGGTGAATCGTGCGACTGCGCCACCGATGAGCATACGGTGGCCATCAGCGAAGAACGGGACGCCACCGGCGGCACTGACACTTCCCGCTTTCTACTGGCCGGAGCGCAGCGTTCGTTGTGGGTGCGGAGCAAGCAAGGGTTCCTGGCCGAAGTCATGCCCAGCCTGCGAAAACGGCTGGAAGGGGAAAGCAACGTGATTCTGGAATCAAACTCGGTGATCAGGTTTCTGCGGCCCGATCTTTACCTGTCGGTGCTCGACTACGAGACGCACGATTTCAAGACCTCGGCGCGCGAGTTTCTCGACCGCGCTGATGCGATCGTGTTGCATCAGTCTGCAGCCGCGCCCCGATGGAGCGATGTGTCACTCAAGCTTCTCCACGACAAGACCATTTTCCGCATCACACCACCGCAATATGTAACTCCGGAGATTGTGGATTGGGTGCGGCAAAAGATAGGGGATGTCAGAATCTGAGAGCTCCGCTCCGCAATCATTCGTTGTCGCTCTCACGAGCGGCGCAAGGGCACAGCCGAGGACGGATGTGCCGCCACACATTAAGCTGCGCCACGCATTAAAACGACATGGGTCTATTTGAAACCATTCCAAAGCCGGATGCAGGCACCGATTCCGGGCGGCCTCTGGCCGACCGCATGCGGCCGCGAAGCCTGGAGGAGTTCGCCGGGCAACAGCCTATTCTCGCTCCTGGCAAGCCGTTGCGGCTGCAGATTGAGCGCGATGACGCGGGCTCGCTTATCTTTTGGGGGCCTCCGGGAGTAGGAAAGACAACTTTGGCCCAGATCATTGCCCACCGCAGCCGGGCCGAGTTTGTGGAATTCTCCGCCGTGCTTAGTGGCATCAAGGAGATCAAGCAGGTGATGGCAGATGCGGAAAAAGCCCGCCAGTACGGTACGCGCACCATCATCTTCGTGGATGAGATCCACCGTTTCAATAAAGCGCAGCAAGACGCCTTCCTGCCGCACGTAGAAAAGGGCAACATCCGCCTGATCGGAGCCACGACGGAGAATCCGTCGTTCGAAATCATTGGCGCATTGCTCTCGCGCTGCCGCGTCTATGTGCTCAAGCCGCTGAGCGAAGAAGAATTGGTCGGCCTGCTGCGCCGTGCTCTTGGCGACGTGGAGCGCGGCCTGGGTAAATTGCAGCTTACCGCAGATGAAGAAGTGCTCAAGATTATCGCTGCATACTCCAGCGGCGATGCCCGCAGTGCGCTCAATGTATTGGAGATTTCCGCGGGAACAGCGCAAAGCGGCAAGCAAAGTGCTATCACCAGGAAATCGTCAGGGAAGCACTGCAAAAACGCGTGCTGCTCTACGACAAGCGCGGGGAAGAGCACTACAACCTTATCTCGGCGCTACACAAGTCAGTGCGCAACAGCGATGCCGATGCCGCACTCTA
Source organism: Acidobacteriota bacterium (assembly GCA_003225655.1). Taxonomy (GTDB): domain Bacteria; phylum Acidobacteriota; class Terriglobia; order Terriglobales; family Acidobacteriaceae; genus QIAW01. Next base: position 9,231 of record QIAW01000460.1, on the reverse strand, counting down.
CTGGCTGGCGCGAATGCTGGAGTCAGGGGAAGATCCTCTCTACATAGCGGCGCCTGGTGCGCATGGCGGTAGAAGATATTGGATTGGCAGATCCCGAGGCGCTGAACCAGACCATCGCCGCCCGTGATGCCATGGATTTTCTCGGCGTTCCGGAAGGCAACCTGGCACTGGCCCAGGCTGCCGTCTATCTGGCGCTGGCTCCTAAATCGAACGCGCTCTACATCGCCTTTGACGCGGTCAATGAAGACGTGGAGAAGACCGCCGCCGACCCCGTTCCCCTGCATCTGCGCAATGCGCCCACCGGCCTGATGAAGGCCATAGGTTATGGCAAGGGATACCAGTACGCGCACGACCTCGAGGGTAAAGTCGCCGATATGCAATGCCTGCCTGATAATTTGCGCGACCGGACCTACTACCAGCCTACCTCCGAAGGCCGCGAAAAAGAAATTCAACAGCGACTGCGGCAGATTCGACAGGCGAGAGATGCGGCCAAGAAATAGAAAGGGTGAAAGCAACAGGTCCGGTTGCAAGAAGAAATACTCGTGTAAATCCAGCCCAATCTACAAAAGCAGTAATTCCTAAAACTACACAATTCCCATTTTGAAACTAGAACACTTCCCGGAGCACAAATTTCATTAAAATTTCATGGCTGGTAGCTGTAAGTAGTGATAGATTTCGCCTCTCGCACAATCTACCTGCTGTAACTCCTGAGTCGCCCAGGTTAACTGCGCATCGCGGTGCGAGAGATAACTATCAACTAGTTGCGGCCACGAAAGGCAGAGGCGGCTGGTTCGCACAAAACTGTTTTGCAGCTACGTGCCAGTAGTGTCTACAGCATGGGGAGTCAACATGCATTGTGAACCCAGGAATGTCATTCAGACAAAGAGGACAACTCTATGAAAAGTGTTTTCGCGAAAGTATTCAGTGGTAGTGTTCTGCTGTTTACCATGGCCTCGACGGCAATGGGGCAGGCGCCGTCGAGGCCCTTCCGGCAGTGCCCGGCAATCGGGCAGAACACGAGCTGTGCCGTTCTGATCACCTTTCAGAAAGATGGAACTCCACGCGTCGATAAGGATCCTTCCCAAGGTCCCTTTGACGGAATCGAGGATACCCTGGTTGGAGTACAGAACAATTCCAATCGTCCGGTATTTTCCATTACCCTGAAAAGCTCTACCAATGTTTTTGGATTCGATGGCGACGGTCTCTGTAGTGCGAACCCCCACCCTGGCGGCTGTCCCTTCGGACCGACGGGATATGAAGGGCCTAGAGTCAGCTTCACGAACCTCAGTGCTGATCGTACTTCGGGCACCGTATCCTTTGCCGGCGGTATTCAGCCCCGCAGCAGCGCCTACTTTAGTCTGGAAGAATCAAACTTCCAATTGGTTCTTTGCGGCAGTGACCAGCAGCAGAAAACGGAAGAGATCACCAACTTTGGCCAGTGCCCTCCGCTGGGGAACAAGACGCCGACTTGGGGGTCTTTTGGCGCTAAGTCGGAGCTTGTCTCGGAAATTGGTGAAAAGCTAGAGCTGAAATGCGAAGGGCCAGGCGGCTTCCTTCCCTCGTTCCACCTCTACTACACACCCCCGGGAGGCACGTCATTTATCGTTGGAACCTGCCCATTCGTAGGCGGATGCAATAACGGCAGATTCAGTTACTCCGGTAAAAACCCGACCAGTGGAAAACCGCAATGCTTCGTCAGCACATACTGGCGATCCCGGGACTACGACAAAAATGACGTGCCCAATCCGTGGACCCAAGCAGGCGGGGTTGATACGACCGCAGATGAACCCGTGCTCGATTGGGCAATCACCAACTACAATGTCGTTAGCAACAACCTAAGCAAGAGCGACCAGGAGTTTAAATACAACTCAGCGGTCACTCCCCGAATTCCTCCGGTGCCGAACGTAAGGTTCTGCGTGACACCTCCAGCCAGTCCCGCCGCAGAAGGCAGATTTGTAAAGACCGTAAATCTGAGCGATCCGCCACTGGGGACAGACACGCAGGCGTTTTTTGACCGCGTTCTTCAGTTTATGCAGAACGTGGGCACGCCCGCGGATGAACCCATGCAGGAGAATCCTGATTCCTTGGCTGATCTCAATCCCGATGGAGTTCTGGATATCGGTGATTTTCAGGTCCTGCGGCAATCGTTTGGCAGTTGC
>QIAW01000460.1:0-7028 GCA_003225655.1 Acidobacteriota bacterium | reverse complement strand
CAAGCCAGGCAATCTCAATAAGGAGCGCGACATGACACGTTTTTCAAGCCTAATTTTTGTTTTGACTTTGGTATTGATGTCCGGAGTGTCTGTGGCTGTGGCTGCTCCGGTAATCCTGCATTTTGATCCTCCCAACCCCGTTGTCTCCTCAGGAAATCAGATTACATTCAATGTCGTGGCCGAAATTCCCGATCCGGTGATTGGTTACGGCCTCGATCTACAGTTTGACAACGTTGCTCTTTCATTGGATGGTGTCGAGGCTGGGCCCCGTTGGTTTTCCGCTAAGGCATCCAACGGAAGTCCTCTAGTCGGTCTGGCCTTTCCCGGCCCGGTGAGCGGTCCCGGCATCGTTTTGGCGACCGTCCATCTCCATGTCAATCAGTCCGGATGCAAGGGTGCAACCACGATCTCGGTCGATGCCAAAGCAGACGACCTAACCGAAGGATTTGCGTTGGAAGGCGCGGGTTTTGCCGATTTTACGCCCGCGAGTGCGACTATTTCACTGGTAGACGTTACGCCTCCGGTGATTGCTAACGTCTTCACAAACCCAGCGGTTCTGTGGCCACCCAATCATCAAATGGTTGATGTGGCCCTGAATTATGGTGTCAGCGACAATTGTGATCTACCTCAGGCGGTCGCCTGCTCGGTGAGTGTGAGCAGCAGCGAACCGGCAAACGGAACCGGCGACGGGAATACCGCTCCGGATGCGGAAGTGATTGATGCCCATCACGTCCGCTTGCGGGCAGAACGATCAGGCGCAGGCAGCGGTCGCATCTACACCAACACCATCACCTGCAGAGACAGCAGCGGAAATGTCTCAAGCCAGGATGCAGTCGTGACTGTGCCTCACGATCAGCAACCTTAAATAAACAAGATACACACTGTGTTGCTAAACTCCGCCGCCTCCGGCACAACCGGAGCGGCGGGGTGCAGAATTCTGTTGATCATAAAGAGAGATTGGAAGCTGAGAACCGCGACTAAAACGTGGCCGCGCAAGAAGACATTCCATTCCTGATGCCAAAAACGTGATACGGTACTTTTTCTTCAGTCGAAGACTCAGAGAAATTCGTGTTCGTTCCGTCGATTCCGTCGGCGATGTCCAGGGTTCCGCGAAGAATATGGATCCGGTCGTAACCGCCTGGAGGGAGCTTCCAGCTTAAATGGACCAGACCATCAGAAGCTTTTTCAACGCGCAGGTCGTGGGGCGGAGACGGCACAACAAGCCCTTTGTCGGCTGAACATAAGAAGACCCAAACTTCATTCACATGAATCTTAAGTTGGGGGCCTTGGGCCTCCGCTGTAATACCCTCTTCCTTCAATTCCTGGTGGACGTTGATTTTTTCGGCCGCATCGGCGGCAATTTGCCTCAGGTCTTCGCCCGGCCGCGTGCTTAGATTCAGGGTGTTGCCCTTGATCCAAAGCTTCAAACCGCCACCTTGGGGCGTGCCTTTGAATATCATGGTTGCCATCGTGGGCGGTTTTTCCGTGGAGACCTGGGCTGGATTCTGCTGGGAGAGGGCGCGGCTCATCAGTAACAACACGGAAAGAATCAGGCTGATTCGTGATCGAAGAAAACCACACATAAACGAAGTATAGCGCTAATGCGGTGAGTCATATCATTGATCCGATTGCTGTTCTTCACCCGAAGCGCGCATGGTGTTCTTTCAGAATGCACCTATCCATGACCACGAAAATTCCGGCGCGGCGGGCTTTCTCCGCGGCCTGGTCGTGGACCACGCCCTCTTGCATCCAGATGGCCGCCACTTTGAGTTGAATGGCCTGGTCCACAATGGGAGCGACGTGTTCGGAGCGGCGGAAGATATTGACGATATCAATCTTCTCCGGGACATCGAGAAGCGAAGGATAAGCTTTTTCTCCCAGCACGTTGCTGATTTCGGGATTCACGGGAATGATCTTGTATCCATTGCTCTGCATATAGGCAGCCACGCCGTGACTGGGCCGCAGCGGACTGGAAGACAGGCCCACGACGGCAATCTTGCGGCTTGATTGCAGCAGTTCAGCGATGGCGTCAGCCGGCATGGTTAGCCACCCTTCTTGGTTTCTGTCTTGTCTTTGTACCGCTTGAGGGCCAGTTTGCGCACGGTGTCAGAGATGTTTTTGTTGCTGGAAAGGTTCTTCAAGTCCCCGACCAGCAGGTGATTCACCAAGGTGAGAGAGAGGTCTAACGGAGTGCGGGGATTGCCAGTCAGGTTGCGGATGACGTTGTAATTCTTCATGAACTTATGGCTGCGGGCGATTTCCCGCAAGACCGTATCCGATACGTTTTTCATTGAGGAGAAGTATTCCACCTCGGCCTCGGTAAGCTTGGGTGAATTCAGCACTGCGGAAGAAACCAGGCGGGCCCCATCGCGGATCAAGATGAAACGTTCTTCTTTCGTCCCTTTCACCGCAAGTTGAATGCGTTCGCGAACGCCCATGCGCGCGATCTTCTGAAAGCTGGTCAATCTTTCCCGCGATTTTCCCTGTGTGTCACGGATCCTGGTCAACCGCTCAAGATCACTTTCTGTTTCGCTGCCCTTAGCGGGCGCGGGCGGCGTGGCAGTGTTCTCAGCTTTGCTGCCTCCGGCGGCGAACTCCACCAAAGCAACCGCGGCGCCATCGGAAGCACCGGCCGGCGAGGAGATGGTTTCGCTTTCGGCTTGGACTTGAAACTCAGTTGTGGCGGCATCTCCACTGGCCGCCGCCGTGGGCGGCTCGTCGGCTGGAAGCACAGCTTCCAAATGCTCCAGGTCCTCCAGTTCGTCATCCTGGCCAAAAATCTCAAAGGGGGCACTCTCCGCCTCCGCGGCGGCGATTTCATCGGCATGCTCAATTTCGTACTGGGTTTTCTCCTCGGAATGAGCCTCCTGGTAAGCCATAATTTTAGTGGTCTCCTCTCCTAGAGAGCGCAGCGCATCATGCAACTGCTGAGTTTCCGTCGCTTTGAGATTGGCATTGGTAAGCAGTGCGTGCACATTGTGAGCAGAGCGCTTGACCCGCTGGCTGCGCAGCATGATTTCCACAATCTCACGCGAGGCCCGCTGCGCCATTTCAACCAGCAGCGATTCGCGAATGGAGCTGTTCTCCAGCAGCGCCGGCAGTAGCTTGGGGCGCAGGTTCTCCGGCGAGATCATGTAGCTCAGCACTTCCCACGGCGTCGCGGGATCGGCAGCGGCCGCGATCGATGAGCTTTCATCCCACCCCGCCAGCGTTATTTTGGCCTGTTCGGCGAACAGGGGATTACCGGTCAGGTGGACCAAGATCTCAATCATTTCACCGGTGGGCAGAGAGAGAGCTCCGCGCGCGGCGGAACGCATCACGCTGGCGGGTACAGCTGACTCGCGAATCAGGTCAATCATTTTGGGCATGAAGAGAGATCCTCGTGCCAGACATGAACAATTTTAGCGAATGATACTACTATAAGCACGATCTTCGAACCGCAAGTTACTTTTAGGAGAGGCGGTTATTCAGCCTTGGTCTTACGCTTTGCCAGCAGATAACCACGGATAAATGGCTTCAAGTCGCCATCCAGTACCCGGTCCACGTCTCCTACTTCAACCTTAGTGCGATGATCCTTGATGAGCCGGTAAGGATGCAGCACATAGGAGCGAATTTGTGATCCGAAATCAATATCCAGCTTGGCGTCTTCGATCTTCTTGGTCGCAGCGCGCTTCTTTTCCATCTCGAATTCGTACAGCTTGGAGCGCAGCATCTTCATTGCCCGCTCACGGTTCTTGTGCTGCGAGCGCTCGTTCTGGCAACTGGCCACGATGCCGGTGGCGACATGGGTGATGCGCACCGCGGAATCCGTGGTGTTAACATGCTGGCCGCCGCGACCGCCAGAGCGGTACGTATCAACACGGAGATCTTCAGGCTTGATTTCGATTTGAATCGAATCGTCAATTTCAGGACTCACGAAAACGCTGGCGAACGACGTGTGCCGGCGCTTGGCCTGATCGAAAGGAGAGATGCGCACTAGCCGATGCACGCCGATTTCGCTGATCAGCAGTCCGTAAGCGTACCGGCCGTTGATGGTGAAGGTCGCTGATTTCAGGCCGGCCTCTTCCGCTGGCTGGTAATCGTTGAGCACCGCCTCAAAACCCTGGCGCTCGGCCCAGCGCAGGTACATGCGCAGCAGCATCTCGGCCCAGTCTTGTGACTCAGTGCCCCCAGCGCCGGGATGGATGGTGACAATAGCATTGTTCTCATCATTCCCGCCCGAAAGCAGAGTTTCAGTCTCAACTTTTTCTACCATGTCGCGCAGTGCGTCGAGTTCGCGCCTGATATCGGCGCTTACATCCTCGCCTTCACGCGCCAGTTCCAGATAGGCGCCTACATCGTCCTTGCGGCGGTTGAGATCCGCATGGGTCGCCAGCGCGCCTTCCAGACGTTTGCGTTCGCGCATGACCTGTTGCGATTGTTCGGGGTTGGACCACAGATTCGGGTCTGAGGCTTTCTTTTCTATCTCCTGCAATTGCAGGCGGAGCCGGGGAGCGTCAAAGATACTCCTGTAGGTCGCGCACTTTGTCGCGCACGGTTGCGTATTCGCGTTCCAGTTCTTCTACCACGGTTTTGGTTCCCCTCTCCAGATGTTTTCAACGCAGCGTTCTGATCCGCATGCTGACGTTCCCAAAAAACGCCAACAACGAAATTATCGCACATGCCCAGGCAAACCAATCACCGTGGCGGGCGTAGAAGGTCTGCGTGGAGATCAGGCCATAGGGCGCCAACAGGCTGGTGCGCCGGTTGCGCGGGGCCCGAGCCACAACGCGTCCGTAAGGATCAATGCTGGCCGTCACTCCGGTGTTGGTGTCGCGCAGAAGCCAGCGGTCGTTCTCAATGGCCCGCATTCGCGCCATGTTCAGGTGCTGGCCGAAGGCGCCGTGCTCTCCGTACCATCCGTCATTGGAGACGTTAATGAACACCTCCGCGCCATTCACGGCGAACTGCCGGACCTCATCGGGGAAGATGGATTCATAACAGATAAAAACAGCCAGCCTCTGATCTCCCGCATTGAAGATCGTGCGCGCGCTGCCGGCGCGAAAATCGCCAACCTCACGTGTCAGTTTTTCCGCAAAGCCGAAGAGAAACTTGTATGGGATGTACTCCCCAAAGGCGACCAGATGAATCTTATCGTAGTAGCCAATCGGCTCGCCGTTGGGCGCAAGCACAACAGCCCGGTTGGTGATCTGCGGTGTAGCCGAGGTTGCGTCCAGAACTGTGCCCACTGCTCCTGCCACAACATACGCATTCTGCTCGCGTGCCAGTGAACTGATGGCCATGCGAAAGTTCTCGTCGTTATCAAAAAAAGGCGCGGGAGATTCGGGCCACACGATAACGCCTGTCTTCTCGCCCTTTGTCCCAAGAGACGCGGCCGCCTTCGTTTCCACCGGCACCCGGCTTAGCTGTTTAAGTTCGGCAACCAGGCGGTTAAAAGATTCGGTATTCCATGATTCATCGAGGTCTACATTCGACTGCACCAGCACGGCATTGTGGTCAGCCTGCAGAAAGCGCGGGGAGACAAGCACGCCCAGTTGCAGCATCACCGCAACTGCGAAGGCAACTGGCAACAACCGCCGCCGCCGCCGCTCCGGCGCCAGATACGCGGCCACAATCCCGGCGTTCACCAGAGCCACAAGAAATGAGACGCCGTAAACGCCGGTGATGGTGGCAATGCGGGTGACCGGGATGTTATCCACCTGGGCAGTGCCCAGCAGGTTCCAGGGGTATCCTTTGATGATCCGGCTGCGCATGAACTCTATCGCCACCCACAAAAAGGGGGCCAGCAGCAATGCGTTGCGGAGTCCATGCGGACGGGAGCGTGCAGCCATGGCCAGAAGCCATCCAAACAACCCGTGGTATGCCCCAAAATAAAGGCAGTAGACCAGCAGCACTCCTAGTGCCGCCGCCGTATCTAGCCCGCCATACAAACGCATGGTGTGAAACACCCAGTAGCACGTACCGGCATACCAGAGGACGCCGCCGAGATAAGCGACCATGAAACCTTGCCATGGTGTAGTCGCGTTGAGGTTGCGTCCTAAGGCATCCAGCAGGTCTCCATTCCCGGATCGGGGTTGCAGGATGGCAACCAGCAGAGGAGCCAGGGCAATCCACGAGAGGGCAAAAATCGCTGGCGAAGGAAAAATAAGCACCTGCAGAATACCGGAGCTCAAGGCCAGCAACCACTGCCGAAGCGTAAGGGAGCGCACGGAATGAGTTTAAAGCATCCTGAGAGCATTAGTTTCGCGAGGACGTAGCTGTCCCACTCTGCGAGACTGCGCGGACCTTCGACAAACGTGAAGCCGGGCGAACACTGTTTTTCTTCTATAGGGATTCCCGGTACAATAGATTCTGCGGATATGGGAATCATAGCTATTGCAATCAAAATAATGGAAGTGCTGTTCGTGGTTGGTGGACTGGGTTCGGCGGTTGTGATTTTGCTGAGTGGTTTGGAAGACATAGAGACCGCTATCGAGCCCGATGAGCCTGTTGCCCATGATGTCGCATAATTGCCTGCCAGGACGGGCAAGGTGGCACACTTCTTGTATTTCTGAATTCGCCAACTTATAAATCGTGACTTTAAGATAGAAAAAACGACTCCTCGCAATGTCATCCACCAGTTCCACCACCTCGCAGCCAATTTTGCATTCCAACCGGGTCCGGATTGTCATCGCCAGCTCGGTCATGCTCACGTTTATTAGCTGGTGGCGGGCAGCGGCCATCGTTCTCAACGATCTCGGTTCCTCTGCCTTTTACGCTGGGGCGACCGCAGAACAAGCCATCGGCAAGGCCGCGCCCTGGTTCATTTTGGGCGTCATGCTGTTTTCTTTTGCCGTGCGCGCCGTCTACGTGGAGAGCTGCTCCATGTTCGTGCGCGGCGGAGTGTACCGCATCGTCAAAGAAGCCCTGGGTGGAACCCTGGCCAAGGTCGGCGTCGCGGCTCTGATGTTCGACTATATTCTGACCGGCCCCATCTCCGGTGTTTCTGCCGGGCAATACATCTCGGGCCTGCTCAATGAGACCTTTCT
>QIAW01000459.1 GCA_003225655.1 Acidobacteriota bacterium | reverse complement strand
CGCGACTGGCGCCGCGCCGTCAGATCGCTGAAGCTTCCCGAAGTCATGTTCCATGCCTTGCGCCACAGTCATGCGCCCTCATCGCAAGCGGGCTTGACGTGTTGACAGTGAGCCGCCGCCTGGGGCATGGAAACCCCACGGTCACCCTGACCACTTATGCCCACCTCTTCGAGAAGACGGACGCGGCTGCTGCCAAGGCAATCGAGGCTGCTCTGCGAACAACGATCGAACGATGATCTGCGGTTTGGGTACCAATCGGGTACCAATTTTCTATTTCAGCCGTTGGCGTCCGATGCTAAGTGCTTGATTTCTAAATGCGGAGACGTGGCCGAGCGGCTGAAGGCGGCGGTTTGCTAAACCGTTATACGCTGTCAAGGCGTATCGAGGGTTCGAATCCCTCCGTCTCCGCCACAATTTTCATGTAAGACTTTGAAATCGTAGACCATTCTAGAACTAACTTCGGCCTAGTCCTACCATTTGTCCTACAGGTTGGCTGCCGGCTGAACCTTTTGATTGGATCAAGCATGTAAGGTATCAAACGGTCCACGGGGGGAGGCGAGGGGACATGCCGTGGGTAGATGAGCAAGAACGGCTGACTCTGGAAGCGCGGCTCCAGGTGGCCAGTCCTGAGGAGGTTTACCGCGAACTAAAGGAAATTGGGCAAAAACCGAGACTTGAGCTTTTTGGGCGGGACGATGACATTGAAGTCTCCCTAATCGAGCGAGACCATCCGCTGTAGGACTCCCAGTGGATAAAATCAGACGCTCGGTACCCCGCGCACAGAAGCTTCAAGGATTTACGGTGAACTTGGTCCACATGCCTGCATGCAAATGGCCAGGCTGATTGCATGCCAGAAGATACAACCCCGCCTTCAATTCCAGGGTAGGTTGGCCAGACGTGCCGGGCTGCAGTTCTTCAACCTCGCCGAGGCTCTCAACCTTGCTCTCAAATGAAGACATCTTTCTTGGCATTGTACGGCAGCGCTGATGCTTCCAAACTCGTCGGTATGACAAGCATCTCGTGCGCCAGTGATTTTGATTCGTTCGTAACCTGAAAGGTCACCGGGCCAGCTTTGACAGAGGCGTGGTCCATCTTCATTTGCATGGTTTTCATGTTTCCGTCGTCTTGCAATTCGACCTTGACCACTGTGCCGCTGGCAAAGGCGGGCACGCATGCAAGCGCAGACACCACCAAACTGGCGATCAATATAGTTCTCTTGTGCACTATCCGCCCTTTCCGCTTTGACTTGTCGTCAGGGGCGCGCTGGAACGGCGCCACGGATAAAGCCCCGGCGTGCGCTCCCATTTCCTAATGCCTACCGCAGCAATTCCGTCACTTATGGGACTGCTGGAAGCCGGCAACGTCGTACTGAGATACGCTCTTCGGATTCTTGGAGTTCCACGGCTGGGTGCCTGCGTAATGTGTTCCCGCGTTCCCATCCGGGTTGAAGGCCGAACCCGGGGCAGCGCTGGCGTTGCCCGGCGTGACACTCCCTGTCTGAGGGGTGCCAATCGTTTGATTGGGCTGACCTGTCGTGCCTGTTACGGTGTGGACGTTGGTGGCCAAGGCCATGCCAGTGGAGGCTATGAGCAGGGAAGCTCCAAACATCGTCGAAGTGAGGAGAAGTTTCATGGTTGTTCTCCCAAAAGCGTTTGATTTTAAGGCGCTCGGGATCTTTTGAGCACCCGGCGAACTAAGGATTAATACGCTTTTCGGACCACCGTTCATCCCGATTAGCAATTTTACAAAATCGTAAGGCGCTGGCTAGACTTCAGGTATGACCAAGGGTCGCTGCTCACGCGGGCTTGACCGCCGCAGCATCCTTCACGCTCTACATTCTGAGCACCATTTTGGTGTTGGGCTTGCTGCGTCAGCGCCTGCAACACCGCACAATAGAACCACTAGGGCTAGTCTAGAGGCTTGGCTTGGGCCTTCATCAAGTATTCGAGCGATTACACCTCGCAGCCCCCTTGGGAGTACCGCGCCCAGGCGATGGGAGACAGCGGCGCAGATCATGCCGGGGAATTACCCGATCAAAGGCAACATCAATGCCAAGGGCGAGAAGATCTATCACGCGCCATGGTCGAAGCATTACGCGGCAACCAAGATAGATACCTCGAAGGGCGAACGCTGGTTTTGCAGTGAGGCCGAAGCGAAAGCAGCCGGCTGGCGCGCGGCATGCAGATGACTAGTCGTTCAAAGACATTGATGCTGCGGTTC
>QIAW01000458.1:5483-8727 GCA_003225655.1 Acidobacteriota bacterium | reverse complement strand
CGGCTTGACTCTAAAACAGCTTAGAACTGTGCTGCGTGCCTCAGCCACATTGCGGGGAGGTATGCTTTGAACTCACGCAATCATCTTTACATTCCGACTTTTTGACCGTTGGCGGCTTTTTAGCGTCAAACAAATAAGACAGGAATCGGCCTCAATAGTTACCAACGGTGTAGCACTCATCTATCGGTGTGCTTTATAATGGCCGTTTCCTGATACCACGTCGAGGTCTTCTTATTTCTGGCCTTCTTGCTGAAAGTCCTGTAGTTGCTGCGGTTTGCGGAACACGCCGCAAAAATTCGAGCGCCCTCGGCAACGGGATGGCGCGTGGCGCAGGGGTCTTGCTGGCCCTGCTCATCCTGTTCGGCCAATTGGGCCGGGCCCAGGAGGCAGGCTTGGTGCAGGGCATCCAGGTCCATGGCAACCGCCGCATTCCCATCGAAACCATCAAGGCCCGCATGTCGACCAAGGATGGCGACGTGTATGACCCCGCCCTCCTGGAGCGCGACTTCAACTCCCTCTGGAACACGGGATACTTTGACGACATCCGCTTGGAGCGCGAGGAGAGCGCCAAGGGCTGGATCATTCACGTTTACGTAAAAGAAAAGCCCACTATTCGCACCATCGAATACAAGGGATTGAACTCTGTCTCGCAAAGCGACGTGCTCGAGCGTTTCAAGCAGGCCAAAGTCGGCCTCTCCGTCGAAAATCAGTATGACCCCACCAAGGTGAAGAAGGCCGAGGTCAACATCAAAGAGCTTTTGGCCGAGCACGGACGCCAGTTTGCGACCATACGCACCGAGGTTCGTCCTATCCCGCCTTCGGCTGTCGGTGTTACCTTCGTGGTCAGGGAAGGTCCCAAAGTCAAAGTCGGGAAAATCCGCTTCACCGGCAACAAGCACTTGAAGGACCGCGAGCTGCGCGCTGCTATGAAGAACCTGAAGCCCATTGGCGTTCCGCACTCCATTATTTTGGAAAACCTGTTTGCGCGCACCTTTGATTCCAGCAAGTTGGAAGAAGATGCCGAGCGCGTCCGTGCTGCTTACCAGCAAAAGGGGTATTTCAAGGCCCTGGTAGAAGAACCGCAGACCAAAATGCGTGACACCAAGGCCAGCATCCTGCCTCTGCCAGGCTTGAAGCACGGCCCGGGCAAAGCCGTGGATATCATCATGCCCATCGAAGAGGGTGACCGTTATCGCCTGGGGTCAATTACCTTTACCGGCAACAAGGCCATTACCAACAACAAAGCCTTGCGTGCCCAATTTCCCATGCAGGATGGCGACATCTTCAACACTGAAATGGTGCGCAAGGGACTTGAGAATCTGCGCAAAGCCTACGGCGCGCTGGGATACATCAATTTCACTCCAGTACCCGACACCAAAATTGACGATGAGAAGAAGCTCATCTCCCTGGTGGTTGATATTGATGAAGGCAAGCAGTTCTACGTGCGCCGCATTGAATTCCAGGGCAACACCACCACGCGCGATAAAGTCATCCGCCGCGAGCTGCCGTTGGAAGAAGGCCAGGTTTATAACTCCCAGGCGTGGGAGTTTGGCATCCTGCGGCTGAACCAACTCGGATATTTCGAAAACATCAAGAATGAGCAGGATACCGATCTCAAAAAGAACGAAAAAGACGGCACGATGGATATCACGCTCAAGCTGAAAGAAAAGGGAAAGAACAGCATCGGCTTGACCGGCGGGGTGAGCGGACTGGCCGGCGGCTTCATTGGCGTCAACTACGAGACCAATAACCTCTTCGGACTGGGCGAAACCCTTTCCGTCGCCGCCAATATCGGTAACCGCGAACGCAATGTCCAGTTCGGCTTCACAGAGCCCTATCTCTTTGACCGGCCCTTGCAATTCGGTTTCAGTATCTTTTCCCAGCGCTATCAGTTCGACCAGGCCAAGCAGACGCAGATTTTGACCGGGACCCCGCTCAACCTGCCCAATACAGTCCTCAACACACTGCAGAACTTTACCCAGTCCACGACTGGCTTCAGCACCTCGCTGAGCTACCAGTTGCGGCGTTCTCTGAAGCGCGTGGGCGTGAGTTATTCGCTCGATAAATCCAGCATCACCACGTTTAGCGATGCCTCCAAGCAGTACTTCGATACCCTCGCCTTCCGCAACATTTCAGGACCGGACGCGCTCAAGGGCGTGCTGACCAGCAAGATCGTTCCCACTTTTTCGGTCAGCACCATCAACAGTTACATACGGCCGACCGGAGGGCACAGCATATTTGCCGGCCTGGAAATTTCTGGATTGGGCGGTAATGTGCATGCCATCCGTCCCATCGTGGAATATAAGCAGTTCCGCCAGTTAGGTAAACGCGGCAACGTACTCGGTTATCGCGTCCAGGGTTCGTTCATCAGCGGCTACGGCGGCCTGGTGGCCCCGCCGCTCGAGCGCTTCTACCTCGGCGGTGATACTGACATTCGCGGCTTCGACGTCCGCGCCATTTCCCCCGTGGTCTTCCTCGCCGATAAATTCGATTTCCCGCTGTTGAATCCCGATGGTACGGCGGTTCCCAAAGACCCCAGCCATCCTCTGGCCGGGAGTGTGAGCGTTACCATTCCCATTCAGCGCATTACCTTCCCCGGAGGCGATACCAGCCTGGTCACCAATTTGGAGTATCGCGTTCCTATTGTGGGTCCGGTCGCGATTGCCGCGTTCATGGATACGGGCATCGACTTCATCGCCCGCCAATCACAGTTGCGCATCAGCCCCACCCAAATCAACACGCTGAATACCACTGGTTTCGGATGCCCGACGTTTGATATTACCGGTTGCACCCTCGGCGGTCAGAGCTTCCTCAAGTTCGCTCCTGACCTCAAGCCGGTCGCCGGAACGAACTTTACCCCGCGCATGTCCACCGGACTCGAGCTACAGGTGCTGATGCCCATCATCAATCAGCCCTTCCGCATCTATTACGCCTTCAACCCTCTGTTGCTGGATACATTCACTCACACGCCCAATCAGATCACTCGCGGCATGTTCCCTGATGGAGGCGCGGGCGACTTTACCTATCGCCAGGCTCTAGCTGCCTTTGCGCCTGATTACAAGCTGGCTGATCCCCGAAAGACCTTCCGCTTCACCGTGAGCACAACGTTTTAACAGCACGCAGGACGGGCTGTGAGGCATAGCAGAGTGCCGGATGCCGCCTCTAGAATCGTCGCAAAAACGTCTAAAATACCGTAAATTATGCAGCTCCTACACTGGCTAGAAAGCCGGGTAGTTGCTATAAT
>QIAW01000458.1:4045-5370 GCA_003225655.1 Acidobacteriota bacterium | reverse complement strand
TCAAACAGCATTTCTTGTGCTGACGCTTCTGGCGTCGGCATCCCTTTTCGCGCAGGCCGGCACAGTCGCAACCGGCAGCGGTACCAAAATCGGCGTGGTTGACATTCAGACCGCCATCCTGGCCACCAACGAAGGCCAGCGCGAGTTCAACAATCTCACCACCAAGTTCCAGCCCATGCAGACCGAACTGCAGACCATGAGTAAAGACGTGGATGCCCTGCAAAAGCAGCTCGATACCCAGGGCAATACGCTCAATGACGAAGCCCGCGAAAATCTGGCCAAGCAGCTCGATCAAAAGAAGAAGAACTTACAGCGTAAGTATGAAGATGCGCAGAACGATTTCGAGACCCAGAAGAACGAAATTCTCAAGAACCTGTTCAACAAGGTCTACACCACGCTCGATAAATACGCTAAGGACAATGGCTACGGGGTCATCATGGATGTCTCGACCTCGCAGACCGTGCTGTGGGCGGCGCAACCCACCAACATCACCAAGGCAATCGTAGACGCCTACAATGTCGCCTCCGGCGTGCCTGCTCCTCCGGCTGCGGCAGCCCCGAAACCGGCTTCGGCGACGGCCCCTTCGACAACCAGGCCCAGCACCACCTCCCACTAAAGAGGCGTTCTCAAATCCACCAACATCAGGCCGCCCGCAGGCGGCCTGATGTTCTTTATGCCGTAGTGATGCCGAAAGACGGGTGTAGTGCGAACTCATCTCTCCGCTCTGCCCTGCAAAGCCGGGCCCGGCGCGCAGCATAGCGCGTAGAACGCAAAGCTCGGCACGACACCAACACTCTGCTTTTTGCTCCGCATTTATTTTTCTGCAGCACTCGTCCATGCACGTCTTGCAAACGTTCTCGCGGTGTCAATTCCATGCAAGGAGAGAAGTCATGTTCGAAGATAGTCTCATGGAATCAACCCGGCACTTTTCGAAACGGCGTGGATGGACCATCCTGCTTACCAGCGGCCTTCAGATGTTCGTACTGTCAATTTTAGTCATGCTGCCGTTGCTGCGAACCAGCGCTATCTCGCCACAACATATAACCGTGCATCCGGTATTGCCGTATGTCAGCCAGCCTATATCCTCGGGGAGCCATCCGCTTTCCGGTACTACGGATTCCGGCGGCATCACCCCAGTAATAGTCCCGATGACTCAGCCTGGTTCGATTCCCCGCGTAATCGCACGAGGGCCTGAACCAGAAGGACATCCAATAGCTGTCTCCATCTGTGTTGTTGCGGGTTGTGGAACCGGCCCTGGTCTCAGCGTTCCTGACAGTATCACCATTGCTCCCCCGCCTGTTGTCCATAAGCCTCCCGAGAAGCTG
>QIAW01000458.1:0-4016 GCA_003225655.1 Acidobacteriota bacterium | reverse complement strand
GGACAGTGGTGCTGCATGCAATCATCAGCCGCCAGGGCACAGTAGAGAGACTTGGAGTGGCTTCCGGCCACCCTATGCTGGATAGAGCTGCCATCGAGGCCGTGAGCCAATGGCTTTTTCGTCCTTACATACTCAACGGCCAGCCCATCGAGGTAGAGACACAGATTACCGTCAACTTTATTCTGGGAGGATCGTAGGAACACAAGGATATAAGGATTTTCCAGCTTTGAAACAGGCCCTCCTGAGGGCTAAAAGAAGCAGGCAAGGGTGCGATTTTGGGGCTGGGATTTCCGAAATTCTGTGGAAAAGCCTGTGGAATTTCATTGCCCAGTAAAATTAAAGCAATGTTAATTCAGGAACTTACGCACCTTGCATCAGCTTTGCAGCATCTCGTAAGCAACTCTGGATAAATGACTTAAAGCGGCACGACAGAATTTTGAGCGGGAGTTCAAAAACCGCCGCCAAAGCTCTGAAAACAGTCAAAGTTTTGCACATTTTGGCCTAAGGTCTTTTACCAAATATACTCGCTCACCCCTCCGGATTTGGCTCCGATTACCGTTGCGGGAACTGCAAAAACTCGCCGTTTTGTTCCAAAATGGAACTTCCATTAATGGGAATGAGAGGTTCTAAGGCCCTACTCTTCGGCGCAACTGGCTCAGCAACTGCGAGCGGGTAACCCATAGCCCCGCAAATGCCGCCGCCGCCCAGGTAAAGGAAATAAGAACGAGAGCTTTCACATCGGCGAGACGGCTGCCATCCAGATGCACTGCTTTGCCTGCAAGATAACTGGCGGCGGCGATAAGCGAAACGAAAAGGGCTTTGCCCAGCTCGAGCCAGTTCATATCACTCAATCTGACCAGACGTTTGCGATTGAGCAGAACCGCGAGGGCCACGGTGTGCGCGGCAATGCCAAGATCAGACGCAATCGTCAGCCCGACGGCCAGATGCGAGTGAAAAAGCGCCGCATATATCGGCAGCGACGCGGCCGTAATGATGGTGCCGGCGACCATGGGGGTGAGGGTATTGCCGGCGGCGTAGAAGGCGCGGGCATAGAGCGCCTGCGCCGACCACAAGGCAAGGGAAAGCGCAAACCAGAAAAAGAAGACCGCGGTCTGCTGCGAGTCGGCCCAGGTGAATTTGCCGCGGCGAAAGACAAGATCAACAAACGGCAGGGATGCTGCCATCATCCACGAGCTGGCCAGCAGCGATGCCGCAGCCACGCGGTACACCGAGTTATTCACGCTGGCGGCGAACTCCCGCAGCTTCTTCTCGCCGAACAGACGGGCAAAAAAGGGCAGCGATGCCTGTCCTGAAGCCTGGCCGAGAACGGCGATGGGTACGAGGAACAGTTTCTTGGCGAAGTTCAGGCGGCTGATGTCGCCGGCGAGGCCGGCAGCGAAGTAGCGCATGATCCATTCATCGGCGCTGACCAGCGAAACCCCAAGCATGAGCGGAATCGACAACCATACCCACTCGCGGAAGCCCGGGTTGCTGATCTCAAATGACGGGCGGTAGCTCATGCCGGTGCGCCTGGCCCCGATGACATTAATCAAGAACGGCCCCATGACCGCGCCAGCCACCGCCCCGAAGGCTAGCGAGGCGATTCCAAGCTGGCGATGGAGCAGCACGCCGCCCAGAATAATGAAGACGTTATAAAAAATTCCTCCCAGAGCGGGCAGCAGGAACAGGCGACGAGAGAGCAGGACTGCCGAGACCACTCCACCCACGTAGAAGAAAACCTGAGCCGGCAACAGTATTCGCGTGAGATAACTGCACAGTGCGAGCTGCTCGGGCTTGAAGCTGTGGAGATAGTGGTGCAGGATCTGCGGTGTAAAAATCTCTGTCAGCACAATGCCCACACCCAACACCGCCGTCATCACGGTAATGATCACGGAGAATGCCTTTTGTGCCTCGGCTTCGCGCTTTTCCGACACATAGCGCGTAAAGATGGAGATAAACGTAATCGAAACCGTGCCGCCGGCGACCAGATAATTCAGCCAGTCAGGAATAGTGAAGGCGGCGAAGAAGGCGTCCGTCTGCGGATCGGCGCCGAAGGTATTGGAGATATAGGTTTCACGCAAGAAACCAACCACCCGCGAAAGCATTACTGCTGTCATAAGCAGCAGCGTTGCTGAGAGCGGCGTGTGCTCATGCGAAGGACGCAGCCAGCGCAGGGCACTACTGAATGAAAACCTGGACGGGACAGGCGTGGTTGCCATCTTGCCGGATTGTACACAAACTTGGGACGAGAGGGTTTTGCCCATCAACCGGGCAACAGAGAAACAAGTGCCGTGACAAAAATACGCACACCTGCTCTAGAAATGGGTCTAGAATCGGAATTATGTTCGAGCGCTTCACAGAACAGGCGCGCCGCACTATCTTTTTTGCGCGTTACGAGGCTAGCCAATTTGGGTCGACTCAGATCGAGAGCGAACATCTGCTGCTCGGCCTCATACGTGAAGACGAGACCCTAAAGTACGGTCTGCTGTCGGTGGAAGCTCGAAAAAATATTTGCTTGGCCGTTGAATCGCACAGCAAAGACTCCACGATACTTTCCGTAAATATAGACCTGCCACTCAGCCGGGAATGCGTGCAAATCCTCAAGAATGCTGCAGAGCAGGCCGATCAGCATTCCAACAACCACATTGGTACGGAACATCTGCTCTTGGCCCTTCTTGGGATGAAGACTTGCCTCGCTGCTGAACTTTTGAACCGTTGTGGGATAACTACCGAACGAATGTTACAGAGCTTGAAGAAGGCCCCTTCAACTGAGCATCCAAAGACTGAGCGCCCAAAGAGACGGGCTTCCAATCCACCACCTTGGAGCTGGCCTGACGCCACCTAACCCGTCTTGGGCAAGCCACTTTCCCCAAGTATCGCCCCGAAATCATCTCTCTACCCCTGATGTAACTGTGGTTACTAGCGGCCAAGCGGATTTTTATGTAACCTGTCTCGCATGCGAATCCACAAGCTTTTTTGCCTTTTCTGTCTCTCCGTGTCGGCATGGGGGCAGCATCTGGTCAAACAAGATGTATTCAACGCTATCGCCAACGAATACTCGGGCGAGGCGGCGCAGGAGAACGTGCGCAACATCGTGCAGTACCACCGCATTCAGGGCAGCCCCATGATGGAAAGTGTTGCCAAAGACTTCGTACTGCCCCGGCTGAAGGCCGCGGGGCTTGAGGCCTCGATCGAGCAATTCGCCTCCGACGGAAAGACGAAATATGGCACCTTCACCTCGCCCATGGGATGGGACATCCACTCTGGCGAGCTCTGGGTTGAGAGCGCCGGCGGCGCAAAGAATTTCACTCCTATCCGCCTGTGCCGTTACAGCGACGTGCCCATGTGCGTTTCCACCTACTCCAAAGGTGGCGACTGGAAGGGAGAGCTGGTTGACGTGGGCTCGGGCACTAGGGACTCCGATTACGCCAGCAAAGACGTGAAAGGCAAAGTGGCGCTGGCCTACGGATACGCTGCCCGTGTGGTGCGCCAGGCTGTGCTCAAGCACGGCGCGGTGGGAGCGGTGATTTATCCGGCGGCTGACGACCGTCCCGACCACCCGGACATGGTGCGCTACAACGGCGTGTGGACCCAGGCCGATGAGCTCGACCGCACCCGCGGCAGCTTCCAGATCTCGCGCAACCAGTACGATACGCTGAAGCAACTGATGCTCGATGGTCCGGTGGTCGCCCACGGCAAGATCGATTCCACGCTTAGCTCGGGAAAACTCACGCTGGTGCATGCGTATATTCGCGGGAGCCAGCGTGACCGCGAGGTGCTGATCACCGCGCATCTCGATCATCCTAAGTGGAGCGCCAATGACAACGCCTCGGGCGACGGCGCCATGATGGAGATGGCCCGCACGCTGAACACGCTGATCGCCAGCGGAAAGGTTCCCGCGCCCACTTACACCATCCATTTTATGTGGGTTCCCGAGTACTACGGGACTATGGCCTACTTGGCGAACCATCCTGAAGCGCGCCGCTGCAGCGCCTGGGATGACCCCCGCGCCAAGG
>QIAW01000455.1 GCA_003225655.1 Acidobacteriota bacterium | reverse complement strand
CGCCGATAATGGGCGAATCGCCCACGCGTCCGCGCATCTTGTAGGCCATTCCGCTGGTCGAGCACGCGCCCGAGAGGTCGCCGTTGGAATCCAGCGCAATCATGCCAATGGTGTCATGATTTTCAATGTTGACCATCGGCGCATACTGCGAAGTCTTTAGCCATTCTCTCCAGGCCTTCTCTGACTCGGGGGTCAGAAGATTTTCTTTGGGAAATCCGCTGGCTAGGGCAAATTGCAGCGCGCCGTCGCCTACCAGCATCACGTGCGGCGTTTTTTCCATGACTTTGCGGGCCACAGAGACGGGATGCATGATGTGTGCGAGGCACGCTACCGAGCCGCAATTGGCCTGCTCGTCCATGATGCAGGCGTCGAGGGTGACGCGGCCCTCGCGATCGGGCGCTCCTCCATAGCCCACCGTGGTGATTTTGGGGTCGGCCTCGGGAACGCGGACCCCGGCTTCCACGGCGTCCACCGCGCTCAACACCTTCCAGGCTTCTTCATTCGCCGCTACCCCAAAGTCCCATGTTGAGACGACAACCGGCTTGTTGATGCCGCTGCTTTTCGCCGTTGCGCGCGCTTTGCCCAAAAGAGTAGGGACCAAGAGACGAGTGAAGGGTAACAGCGCGGCCCCGGCCGCCGAGAGCTGGAGGAATTGCCGGCGTGATTTCATGCTGTTTTCTCCTGAAAACCTGGAACCATATCACATCTTGTTGTAGATAACCCCCGCGTTTCCATAGCCCCCATGCAGTTTTGTTTTCCGGCCGCCAATATGTGCCGCTAAACGCGTTTGCATCGAAAGCATAGATGCATTATCTTTTCTCGGCTGAAGAGGTGACAGCAAGACCATGGTCAGGAGAAAGTTTGACATTGGTGCCCGGGTACGGGCGCGGCATGATCGCGCGCCCGCGAAATTCAAAGGAAGAATTGGAATCATTCACGGAAGCGAACCCTATCGTGGATATGTGATTGAGTTTGAAGACCAGGCTGGCAGCATTGCGTATCTGCACTCATACTGGCTTGAGGAGCTGCTGCCGGGCTCAGAAGGGTTCTTGCCGCCACCTCCCGCGCAGCAACGCGGGAGTGTCGAAAATCGCCGCTCTCCGCGCCTCGAAGCTGACTGCTTCGTTGCCATAGAGTTCCAGAACCGGCGGACGATCGGCGCCTGCGTGGACTACAACCAACACGGCTTTGGGGCCATCTTGGAAGAAACGGAATTGCCTGTGGGAGAGGTCGTTACCGTCGAGCTGCCGATTGTAGGCCGCAAACCTGTGCGCTTCGAGGCAAAGACCGTGCGCCGGGATCATCCTATGTATGGTTTTGCCTTCGTGGTCTCTCAAGAGAGTAAACGCCAGATCATCGTCGATTTTTTCAAGGAGAGCACCGAGATCAAGCCCTAAGCTGGTTGGCGCAGGCTCAAGCTGCAAAAGCACGCTGCAAAAGCACGAATGAATGGTAGAGACGTAGCTTGCTACGTCTCCAAACTTTGCCACTCCTAAGGCCTGTAAACTAGCGACTGAGTGCTTTTCTCAAGTTGCAAGCAGACGCGGACGCAGCTATCATGCCGCAATGCGATGGACACACTTTTTCCTGCTCGCCACCCTGACCGCCTCTGCGTCAGGACAAACCACGCGGCAAACCTCACGACAGACCGCCGGACAAACTCTTTCAGCCTCGAACGAAGTTGGTGCGGTGTATCCGGAAGCGCATGCGCTGTATCTTGATTTGCATCAAAGCCCGGAGCTCTCTTCGCACGAGACGCAAACCGCGGCGAAGCTTGCTGCACGTCTCCGCGCCCTGGGCTATGAGGTGACCGAGCACGTTGGCGGCGCCGGGGTGGTGGCGGTGCTCAGCAATGGCGCCGGGCCAACCGTCATGCTGCGTACCGAGCTTGACGCGCTTCCGGTGGAAGAGAAGACCGGCCTGCCGTACGCCAGCAAGGTACATACCAAAGACGATTCCGGACGCGACGTTCCCGTGATGCACGCCTGCGGACACGACCTGCACATCTCATCGCTCGTAGGGACCGCCGCGATCATGGCGCACAGCAAAGACACATGGCACGGCACGCTCATGCTCATCGGCCAGCCGGCGGAAGAGACCATCGGCGGCGCCGAAGGAATGATTAAAGACGGGCTGCTGAAACGTTTTCCCCGTCCTGACGTAGCCGTGGCGATGCATGTGGGAAATTTGCTTCCCGCGGGGAAGGTTGGCGTGGTGCCGGGAACGTACGATACCAATGCGGATTCGCTGCGCATCACCATCTACGGTAAGGGCGGACACGGTTCGGCGCCGCACACCGCCATCGATCCCATCGTGATTGCTGCGCGTACCATCATGGCCTTGCAGACCATTCCTTCGCGCGAAGTGAAGCCCGGCGAGATGATCGTAATCACCGTCGGCTACATTCAGGCGGGCGCCAAGAACAACATTATCCCTGACCAGGCCGAGATGGGGCTGACCGTGCGCACCTACAAGGCTGACATCCGCAAGCAGGTGCTGGCCGCCATTACGCGGATCACAAAAGCCGAAGCGGAAGCCGCCGGTGCACAGCGCGAGCCGTTGATTGAGCACTATGAGGCGACGGACTCGGTGTACAACGATCCCGCCCTCGCCTTGCACCTGAAGGGCGCGCTGGAGTCTGCGCTGGGCAAAGATAACGTCGTAGCGGAGGAGCCGCACACGGCTTCGGAAGATTTTTCGTATTTCGTCAACCAGGGCATTCCCGGTTTCTACTTCAGCCTGGGCGGAGCCGATCCTGAGAAGCTTGCGCAGGCCATAGCTGCGGGAACCACGCTGCCCTCAAACCACTCGCCGCTCTTCGCGCCCGACGTGGACCCCGCGCTGCACACCGGCATCGCCGCCGAGGTGGCCGTGCTGCGCGATCTGTTGAACCGCTCCGCTGCCGACCTCAAGAAGTTGACGCATCAGCAACAGAACCCGGGCCAATGAGCCTGGCAGCCAGCAACTGTCTTTCCGCGTGATAGCCGGCAGCTTTCGTTTAGCGTGTTGTTTCCGGACAATGTAATCCTAAATGACAAGCATGAGCCGGGGTGGTATCCTTCGCAGCTGTGAATCCGGCAGAGAGGACAGCGCGTCCGGTTGGAGTCGTGATCATCGCCATTTTTTTGATGGTGCTCTCCGCACTGCCGATTGCATTTTATTTGCTCGCGTTTCTGATCGACCTCGTCAGATATGGTCCGGGCGTTTTGTTTAACACTCCTATCGCTCTGTTTTACTTTTTTGTGATGGCGTTGCCAGGTCTGCTGGGCTGGGGGCTTTGGAACATGCAAAACAGCGCGCGCGTTTCCTGCTTAATTGTGCTCGCCATTTGCGCGGCCAGCGGAATATTGCTGGTGACGCACTTCGGCATCGTGTCCTTCATGGCGCTGCTCTATTTCGGATACCTGCTATGGGGTGGAGCGATTGCGGTATACCTGACCCGGCCTTCGGTCAAACGCGCCTTCCAGCCAGAAATTGAAATCATTAACTTCAAGGACCTTTAGCCGATTTCCGCCACCGATGGACGCGGATCAGCGCGGATTCCCGCATGAACTTCGGATTCACGGTTTCCCTTACGTTAAGAATTTGTGTTGTCGCTGTGCCCACCCGCCCATCAGAGGAGAAGTAAATCAGCTCTTTTGATCGTCGAGGAGATAGAAAACATCTGTGCGTATCTGGGATGGATCGGCGTTCCAACTCTCCTGCCAATGGCCATAGATCTCCCACGAAACACACGAAAGCCGGTATCCATGCTCGGCACACCACTCGCGGATAGCCCTATTCGCCTCGCCCAGACGCGCGTATGGGCCAAAATGGACGGTGCTGGCCACGCGTCTCGCCGGTAACTGCGAGCACTGGATCCGGTCGTTGCCGGCAAACGGCTCGGCTACTTCCGCTCCCACCTCGACCGATCCTTGCCCATCCCCCAGATAGAAAGCCACATGACGCCCTGGCTTGGGAAGACCGGCAGAGCGAAAGAAAGACCACACCTCGCCGCAGGCGGCGGGAACAAACTTCGATAGCTCTTGTGGCCGCACACGGCTTCGGATCACAGCCGTAAGCGTCGGCTCCGAATGCTTCACTTCGATTTTGTAGTCCATAGCTTGCCTTTCACGGTAGGCATAATTGCTGCCGGGTGGCTCACCCTTCCGCATTTTTTTGCGGAGGGTGGGGAAGTTTAGTTTCTCTCGCTGAGTCAGGCTCGTCGCCTGCCGGTAAAACTTGCCCATCAGTATCGTTCGAAGCGCCGGTCGAGGCCAGTGCCAAGTGTCATCAACCGCACATGACAAGTGTCATGCGCCGAAGCGACAGGTGGCGGGGAGGTGTCACTATTTTTGCCTGCTCGGCCCGTCGGGTGGCCACCCGGCCTCCGCAAAAAACACAATAGATGGGCTACTGGTTATTGACGGCGGACTGACTAGAAGTGGAATACCACTCCCGCGCCGGCAAATATGTTGTTGTGGTGATCGTCGGGCCCGAAATCAAGGCGGGGCCGTTCCGCCAGGAAGTCGCGCACCTCGAGGCGAAAGCCGAGATATCGGATCGGCGTCTTGAAATCGAGGCCGACGCCGAATTGCTCGGCGAGGGTGGTGTTGCTGATATCCCGATTGTTGATGGTCGCGGAAGTGCCGTCCGTATGGAACACGAAGCCCGACGTATGGGCCGTAAAGTGGGCAATTCCCACGCCGACGCTGGCAAAAGGAGAGACGATCGCATCCGGCAGGAATTTTGCCCGGAATGAAGGCGTGATGAAGACGGAAGAAAAATCGCGCCGGGTGGAAGCGGCTCCAAATCCCGGAATAATGAATGCGCTCGACCCCAATGTTCGGGAAGGAATACCCAGCACGGGCAGCTCCACATGAAAGGAAGCCACTCGAGTTTGTATGACGCGGCGGGCGAAGACTCCTTCGTAGGAGATCTGCGAGTTGATATGGTTCCGGTCCACAATCGATATGCAATTGGGATTCGTGAAGGTGCAAAACGCCGGAAAGAACTCTTGAAATGTATGGGAGCCGGGCGTGAATGTTCCTCCCAGGGAAAGTGAAACCTCATTTTCCTGGGCCGAGGCTCGTGCCGAAAATATGACCAGTGAGATGAAGAAAATGACTGCGACGGTCTTTGACATCATGATCTCCTTGAATTTCTATGGCTCTCCGGCGGTTCAAAATGCTTCCCCAAGGTTGCGGGCCGAGATCCCATAAGACACAC
>QIAW01000454.1 GCA_003225655.1 Acidobacteriota bacterium | reverse complement strand
TGAGCGGCCACAAATCGAGCAGCAATAAGGCAAAAGGAAGCGTCACCAGCATGGGCTTGGCCAGCAGACTCAACGCGAAGAGCAATCCCATCAGGCTGTAACGCTTCCAATTGCGTTGCCGCACATACCATCCGTAGGCTGCGATCGTGAGCAAGCCAAACAGCGTGCTCAACACGTTTTTGCGCTCGGCCACCCACGCCACTGACTCGACATTAATCGGATGAACCGCAAACAGGGCTGCTACCCACAAGCCGCGCCATTGAGCGCCAGTGGCTTGCAGCAATAGCCAGAACACTAGAGCAACGTTCAAGGCGTGCAACAGAATGCTGACAAAATGATGGCCGGCGGGATTGAGCCCGAACAACTGGCAATCGAGCATGTGCGAAAGCCAGGTGATGGGGTGCCAGTTGGAAACATCAAAGGTGGTAAATGCCCACCTCATTCCGTCCAGTGTTAACCCGGCCTGAACGTGCGGATTGAGGGTGATGTAAGAATTGTCATCGTAGTTAATGAATCCATTGCGGGTGGCGGGATTGTAAAGCGCCAGCGTGCCGGCGATGAGTAACAGAACCAGGATAGTCTCCTGGCCCCGTCGGGAGCCCTCGCCATCCACCGCCTCGGCTGCCAGCGGTTCCGCAGGCTTCGATTCGGTAACAATGTTATCCATCTTCAAATGTCAGCGGACGCCCGGCGGCAGCGTCAATGCTTTTGATTCTTGTTGCGCGAGGGAAAAATCCGGCGTCAGCGCCAGAGCTCGACGATACGCGGCCGCGGCTTCGCCATCTCTGCCCTCGGAGTGCAAGGTTCGTCCCAACGCTAAATATCCAGGGCTCGTAGGAAAGATGGCAAGCGACCGCTCAATGTATCGCTGCGCTTCAGGCAGATCCCCCCGTTCGTAAAACATCAATCCAAGATTCAGATTCGCGCGATATTGGTCAGGAAGCAGTCGCAATGATTCGAGATAGGAATTCTTCGCGGCTTCAATATCGTGCCGTTTCCAGGCCAAGGCTCCGAGGTCGGCATACATTTGCGCCGCCAGATGCCGGTTCCCCGTATTGGCTATAGCCAGCTTGAACTGCTGCTCCGCGCCCGCGGCATCTCCTTGTGCCATCCGGTAATAACCGAAGTTGGCATGCGCCATTTCGTCATGCGGATTGATTTCCAGGGCTGCGTAGAAATGCGGAGCGGCCTCATCGAGCCGGCCAGCCTGCGCCAGAGCCAGCCCTAGGACATCGTGGGCCACATTGTTCCCGGAAGTGACGTCCAGGGCATGCGAAAACAGAGCAATGTCGTCTGCCCAGTAGTTTTCTTGCCGCATTGTCAACGCCGCCAAGATGAGTACCAAGCAGCTCGCGACTGCGATAACTATGGCCCGCCTGAGCCCCCCGGATAAACAGGATGCCCATCATGGGGATGTAGGCGTACCGATCCGCCATCGCCTGGCTGCCGACCTGCACCAAGCCGATCACCGGCACCAAAGTCCCCAGGAAATAGAGCCAGCCCACGGCAAGATAAGAACGGCGTTTCCTCTCGCGCAACACCAGCACCGTGATCACCGCAAGCAGCAGGCCCGCGAGTGCCGCTTCCCATAACTGGATTGACCAGCGCGGATGCGGATAAGCAATCGTGAGCTTCGCTGGCCAAAAAATCTTTCCCAGGTATCGAAGATAGGAAAGCACAGCGTTCTCCAGTCGCAGCTGAAGCGGGAAAGAGGCTGGGTTAAGTGCTCCTTCAACGCCTTGCGCTTTCAGCGTCGCCCAAACGCTGCCGGCGGCCAGCGCAAATAGCGGCAATTTTTCCAGGATCAATTGCTTGTGGTGATTCCACTTAAACCGTCCATAACGCTCCAGCGGCCAAAAATCCACCAGCAATAGCACGAACGGCAGC
>QIAW01000453.1 GCA_003225655.1 Acidobacteriota bacterium | reverse complement strand
GGTGACCTCGCTGAAAGTGCCGTTTTTATTGTTGTGAAAAACAACGACCCCGCCTCCATTATTGGCGTTCTCAAAGCTCTCAGGAAAAAACCGCGGGGTGCTGGGATGAAAAATATTGACCGGCTGGAAGTAGCATCCGATCAACAAATCGACAAAGCCATCATTGTCATAATCGAAGGCAATCGCCTTGATGGCATTCATATAACGGTCGAGCCCGGCTGCTTTGGTCACGTCGCGGAACGTGCCATTCCCCATATTCTGGTAGAGGATACTATGTCCAAAGCGCACCACCAGCAAATCGGGAAATCCGTCATTGTTGTAATCGAACCAGAGCGCGTCGGCCGAAGCGTTTTCTTCATCATTACCATCAGTGACGCCGGCCTTGACTGCCACGTCGGTGAAGGTGAAGTCGCCGTTATTGTGGTAGAGATGGTTCTTGCAGGTGGTGCAGGAATCGGTGACAAAGATGTCTTCAAATCCGTCTCGGTCGTAATCGGCCACCGCCGCGGCAGCACCAAGCCTGGTATAGCCTTGCATAATCTCTGCATAAGGATTGTTAAAGCGTCGCGTGTGGTGGCGGGAAACGATACCCGCCTTATGCGTTACATCTTCGAACCATGCCAGAGGTATGTGCCTGGCCTGCGTGGAATGACTGGCTTGCGATGCCGCCAACGGCGGAATCGCCGCGGCCAGCACGGGAATCAGCAGCAGCCCCAGGGTGCGTCTACCGAGTCGCCGTTGCTGTCGCATACCGTTTCTCGATGAGGACGTTTTCTCCCTCGGTGATTTGCACAATGCGGTTGGCAGAGATGTTTTCAAATGTCTGGATTACCTTGGAGCAGGGCCAGCGAACCACCAGTCTATCTGCTTTGTCATGCTGATTGAGCCCAAAGTGCAGCCGCAGGGTGCTCTGCGACCCATAGCTGTCTCCCAGGACTACTTCACGTGATTGCTGCATCCCGCCGGCATAAAGAATCACACGGGCGCCGACTGCGTCACGGTTCGATACAGTCCCCACCAGTTCAACCTGCAGCCAGTTGCGGCCCGGGATCGCTACATTTTTCAGCAGGGCATGCCGGTCGGTGGAGGCTGCGACTGCGATATCCATTACGCCCCGATTCCAGAAATCTGCGACCGCGACTCCGCGGCTGTTCAGCGCCAGATCGCCGCCGGTGGCGTGGCCAATCTCAGAAAAAGTTCCGTCTCCGTTGTTCCTGAGATACCGATTGCGTTCCCATCCATGCCACGAGGAATTCCCGAAATGGGCAGGATCGAACAAAACGCCGCTCTTGTACCGCCGCTGGTTAACCACGACGTCATATAAAAACTCGAGTTCCAGTTCGGTGCCGGGTTCGTTATACACCCAGCCGTTGGCTGCATACACATCCTGCCATCCGTCGTTGTCGAAGTCGGCGAAGCAGGCCCCCCAAAGCCAGCCTGGCGGGTTGGCGTTGGCTTTTTGCGTAACATCCTCAAAAGTCCCATCTCCCCGATTGCGCAACAGCGTATTCCCAGAGGCCATCTGCTGGAAGGCTTTCAGAAAGTTCAGTCCAGATTGCCGCGCGATCTCCAGGTAGAGCCCCATGTCGCTCTTCCATGTTCCCTCGGTGAATGACCGCAGCATGTAGCGCCGGATGGTGGGCGCTTCGGCAAACCAGGCAAAGTCGGAACGGATGTGGGTAACGTAAAAGTCAAACTTGCCATCATTGTCGTAGTCGACAAACGAGGCGCTCATGCCTGCGCCGTACGCCAGGGTATTGCTTTTAGTAGTGATGTCCTTGAATGTTCCGTCACCGTTGTTTCGATAGAGTGTCTTGCGCCCAAAATCATTCACCACGTATAGATCAGGATAGCCATCTTCGTTAAAGTCTCCCCAGACCACGCCCAGGCACAAGCCTGTATCTCCCACCCCCGCCTGCCGAGTGACGTTGGTAAAAGTGCCGTCGCCGTTGTTGTGATAAAGCTGGTTGGGCTCACCGTTGCGGGCGTAAAAAGTGGTTGGGATGTCCTTGCGCGGGTCAATATAGCGGCCAACGTAGAGGTCGAGGAATCCATCATTGTCGTAGTCCGACCACGCGGCCACCGTGGTACAGCAATCTTCGCCGATTCCCGATTGCCGGGTGACATCGGTAAAAGTTCCATCTCCGTTATTGCGGAACAATTGGTTAGGTTTGAAGGTGCGGCTTACGAACAGGTCTTTGTATCCATCGTTGTCATAGTCGGCAAATAGCGCTACGCTCACACCGTCAAGGCCCGCCAGCCCGGATTGTACGGTCACATCCTCGAAGGTACCGTCTCCCCGGTTGCGATAGAGCCTTGATTCGACGCCATCCGGAATAAAGAGGTCATAGAATCCATCGTTGTCGTAGTCAACCGCGGTTATCCCGCCGGGGCCATAGCGGATCATCTTGAACTTCAGGGGCTCGCTTAAGAACGGCGGATAGTACTCATTGCGAAAATCGATTCCCGCCTGCTGGGCAACATTCAGAAATTGGGGCCGGTCTGAAGCCGTGCGCTCGCCGTTGATCATGGCCTGAGCGCTCAATAGCAATGCGCCGGGGCTGCGCTCCCAGACCACGCGAAAATAGGCGCGGTCAATGCACGACGTTTTTGCTCCGCGCGGAATGCCAATATGCTCAAAACGAACGCTGGTGACCAGAGGGCCTGCGGCTTTCCAGTTTTCTATTTTGTGCAGGTGAAGAGAAAGCTCCTCGGTCTGGTCAAATG
>QIAW01000066.1 GCA_003225655.1 Acidobacteriota bacterium | reverse complement strand
TGCTTTCGGGCCTTGGTTTGTGGTTTGTGGAATCCATTTCTCCGTGGCTGCGTTACCTTTCCATCGTCATCCACGTCGGAGCCGCGCTCGTGACCATTGGCGGCTTCATTATTCACGTCTACATGGGCACGGCCATGGTGCGCGGCGGCTTTACCTCGATCATCCGTGGCGAGGTCTCCGCAGCCTGGGCCAGAATGCATCACCGCCTCTGGTACGAGCAGGTTACACGAGAGAAGCCTCCGCAAAAATGATTGCCTCCAAATGGGAGCGGCGCATCCAGCGCGCTGAGGAATTGACGGCGGCACATCCCTTTGCCGCCGAAGTACTGCAGTTCTACAGGCACATCGCCGGTTTCCAGAAGGCGCTCTACGCTTATCTGGAATCTTCTCGCATCGAACAAGCCCATGGCCATGAATCGAACCACCGGGCTGCCGGATCGCTGCCCCAACACCTGAACCTGCCTCTGCTGCTGCCCAGGTTTTCCGAATTCCTGGCTACGGTTGAGAAGGTCGCACCCCAGCCACTCGCCCAGCCCGCCGCCCGCCTGAAGGCGCAGGGAAAGAACCAATGGGAGACTCTGTTCAAATCGCATTGGCAAAGTGCGCCAAGCTTCCAGCCCACTTCCGAACACACCGAAGGTCTGCTGGCATGGATGTTTCTGCAACCCTACGCCGAGTACCTGGCTGACCACAGCGAGCTTGCGCCACGCAACCAGGCCTTGGCCGTCTGCCCATTCTGCTCGGGGAAGCCCGTCGTCGGCGTACTGCGGCCTGAAGGCGATGGCGCAAAGCGCTCGCTTATCTGTTCGATGTGCTCAACCGAATGGAACTATGGGCGTATCGTTTGTCCGGCGTGCGGTGAACAGACGGTCGAGAAGCTCGCGATTTATACTGCAAGCCAATTCCCCGAGGTCCGGGTCGAGGCCTGTGACACATGCCACTACTACATCAAGACCGTAGACCTCACCAAGAACGGCCGCGCGGTGCCGGTGGTGGATGAACTCGCGACCATCCCGCTGAATCTCTGGGCCCAGGAACACCAGTACATAAAACTGCAGCCCAATTTGCTAGGGATTTAACCGAATTTCTCCGTGCCTCCGCGTAAACTTCCCGACGATGAGAGAAGTCTTAATTTAGTGAAGGAACCGGCTGATTCTCAAATGTGAGACAGTCAACTATCCTGCGATTGCTGTTGTGCCTACGGGACTGGCACAGCAGCGAACCCAACTTAGCCTCGACAAACCGGCGCGCGCAGCCGTGATCGAAGCGCTTGCTGCGAAACTCAATGCCGATTACGTGTTACCCGATTCTTCGCAGGGCATCATTCAAGCCTTGCGGAGCGCCCAGGAGGCTGGAGACTACGACGCCGTTCAAACGCCGAAAGAATACGCGGAAATGCTTACAACCACTTTGCGAAGCGCAAGCCATGATAAGCATTTGTCGGTTTTTTATGATCCGCCGCCAGCCCCGTCTTCTCAAGCTTCGCCTAAACCATCTGATTCGCGGGAACGGTACAATTTTGGCTTCGGCAAGCTTGAGCGTTTGCGAGGCAATGTTGGGTACTTGGAGATTCTGAATTTCGCACCGGTTGAGCAGGCCGCAGAGACGGGTGGTACTTTTCTGAGCGCCTTGGCTAACTTCGACGCAATCATCCTGGATCTTCGTAAAAATGGAGGCGGCAACACGCCGATGGTTGCGTTCGTTGCCAGCTATTTTTTCGACGCGAGTCCGGTTCACTTGACAGACATCTATTGGCGCGACTCGAACGAAACCAGTCAGTTCTGGACTTGGCCTTTAGTGCCCGGCCGGCGATCGGCACGCCAGCCGCTTTATGTCCTTACCAGTGGTTCGACGTTCTCTTCTGCGGAGGATTTTTGTTATTCGCTGCAAAAACTCAAGCGAGCCGTAATCGTTGGGGAGCGGACCGGAGGAGGTGCACATTCCGGAAGGGGACTGCAACGCCTCACGCCCCTCTTCACGGCCTTCATCCCGGTGGGGCGCTCAGTCTCTCCAATTACAAAAACGAACTGGGAAGGCGTTGGCGTCGAACCCGACCTCAAGACAACCACCGATAAAGCCCTTGACGAGGCCTATATTCAGGCGTTGAAGGTCCTTCTGGATAGGGAGATCGACGAAGGCTGGAAGCACAACCTGCAACAGATCCTTCAGGACTTGACGGCCAAGATCCAGCAGGGTGAGACAAGGGACAAATACGTCCATCACTAAAACTTCCCGCCAAATGCGTTGTAGAGCAGCAGAATGTTCAGCGCGATGATGACGCCGGTCGTAGTATAGGCCAGCCAGTTTGTGACCCGGCTGTTGACCAGCTCCTGCATGACGTTTGTCCGCCGGGTGAGCATAATGAGGGGGACCAGCGCGAAGGGGAGAGCGAAGCTCAACACCACTTGCGAAAGCACCAGGATTTTTAACGGATCGAGTCCCAGGCCAATCACCACCAACGCCGGAATCATGGTGATAAGGCGGCGCAGGAAGATGCTGAACTTGATTTGAAGAAATCCTTCAATGATGACCTGCCCTGCCATGGTGCCTACGGTAGAAGAGGAGAGGCCAGAGAACAACAGCGCGACGGCAAAGGCCGCAGCCGAAGCTTTGCCCAGCAGGGGCCCCAGAGTTTCGTGGGCCTGTTCGATGGATTCGATGGCATGGCCGCTGCGTAAGGTCACCGCCGCCGCCATGATGATCATGGCCGAATTGATCAGCCAGGCCCCGTTCATGGCGGCCAGCACGTCAATCAATTCGTATTTCACGTGGCGCAGCCGTTGCAGCCACTGTCCGGTAGGACAGCGGAACTCGTTTTCGCGTACGCGCCCCTGCACCAGCGCCGAGTGCAGATACACCACGTGCGGCATCACGGTCGCGCCCAGCATGCCCACGGCAATATAGATACTTCGGGGATCGATTTGCGGCACGATAGTGTGGAAACCAATCGCCTTCCAATCCGCCCAGCCCAGGTCCACGAGGAAAATCTCCAGCGCATAGCAGGCGGCAATGACAAAAACGAATGCCACGATCGCGCGCTCCAGTTTGCGGAGACCAGCACCGCCGTGATGATTGCCGACAGCAAGAGAAGCAAGTGAAACAGCAGGTAAAAGCCGAGCGCCGCACCCAGAAATTCCGCCAGATCGGTGGCGAGCGCAGCCAGTTCAGCCGCGACCCACAGAAAGATGGTCATCGGCCGCGAAAAATGCCGGCGACAGTTCTGCGGTAGAGTTTGTCCGGTGGCGATGCCCAGCTTTGCCGATAGGTATTGAATCAGGATGGCCATGGCGTTCGACCACAGCAGCACCCAGAGCAGCTTGTATCCAAAGTGCGTGCCGCCATCGATGTTGGTAGCGAAGTTGCCGGGGTCGATATAGGCCACGCTGGCCACGAACGCCGGTACGAATCTTTATGTTTCAGCCAGGACGAGTACTCCGATTCTGACCACGGTGGACATCCTGACGCAACGCCAAATTTCAAGTATATACGCGCCTTTGATTACCAAAGTTTGGCGTCGGCGCAAGCAATGCGTGGTAGGATTCAAGCAACTTCCTTAAAAAAGAAGCAATAGCCACCAGCAGCAATCCCCCCCAATAACTTTAGTGGAGGCAACTATGCCATTGCATTCCCTTGCCCGTTTTCGGGGCCTGTGTGTATTTTCGGTTGCGCTTTTCTTAATTCCAGCAGCTCTTGCCCAGGTAGAAGTCGCAAAACTGCGTCCGGAGTTAGTGTGGCAGCGCACCTCGCCTGCCAGGGGAGCCACAGAAGGCCCGGTGCTGTATACCATTATCATGCGCAGCAGCGCCACACCTAACACCATTCCCAAGATCGGCAGCAACTACACGCTGACCAACTCGCTGATCACCGACAACGGCACGATAGTTGCCATCGGAGGGTTTTCGGTTGACAGTACCGGATTAGTGACCTTCAAGAATGGGCAGACATTTCCCGGAACGGGAAACGGCACCATCACGGGCGTTACCGCCGGAACAGGCCTCTCAGGCGGCGGCAGCAGCGGGAATGTGACATTGAACAATGCCGGCGTCCTGGGAATCGCCGCAGCCGATAGCAGCGTTACTCTGGGCGGAACTGCCGCCAATCCTACACTGGCGGTGAACACTGCGACCAGCGATGCGCGCTACGTGCTCAAAGCCGGCGATACCATGATCGGTACGCTCAATTTGCCAGGAAACGGTTTAGTGGCCGGCGGCAGCCAGCTTGTGCTTTCCGGGGGGAATGTGGGCATTGGTACAGGCGGCCCGAACGCGCAGTTGCAGGTGATAGGTCGTGGCGGCACAACCGGCATTGGAATAGGCGGCCCTGGTGGGCCTGGTGACTCGGGATTGAATGCCGTGGGCGGCCCCGGTGGGCAAGGAATTGGGGCCGGTTCGGGTGGAGGCCCGGGAGGCAGTCCCAGTATTGTGGGGGGCGTGGGAGGAAGCGGAGTTGGGCCGGTGACCGGCGGCACAGGGGGGAGTCCACTCATTGCTGGTGGCGCCGGAGGATCGGCGATTGGTGCTGGCTCATCCAATGGCAACGGGGGAAGCGTATTCATCGAGCCTGGCGCGGGCACCGCATTTGGAAATGTGCTCATCGCCGATGTCGGCGGTAATGTAGGTGTTGGAACTGTGTCTCCTGGCCAGAAGCTCGATGTCAGCGGCAATATTAACGCCAGCGGCAGCGTGAATGCAGCATCATTCACCGGCATCGGCGCAGGATTGACCAGCGTAACCGCTTCGGGATTGACATGCACCGGTTGCATCACAAACACTCATCTTGGCGTGAACTACGCCGGCAGCGCCTCACAGGGTGGCGCGGCCACCAATGCGCTGGCCCTTGGCGGAAATGCGGCAGCCTCTTATAGCACAACGGCGCAGAGCGATGCGCGCTACCTGCAACTGACCGGCGGAACGCTGACCGGCAACTTGCAGCTCACTGGCGGGGGCATATTCACCGGCGATGGTTCCGGGCTCATCAATCTCAATGCCACGAATCTCGCGAGCGGTACAGTACCGGTGGCAAGGCTTTCATCGGCTTCGACTGGTACGGCCGGAATTGTGCTGCTGGAATCAAGTTCCAGCGACACCAATGCTGCCCATGTAGTGCTGGCAAACGATACACGGCTTTCCGATGCGCGCACGCCAGCGGCCGGCAGCAGCTCCTATATTCAGAACACCAGCAGCCCTCAAACTGCCAACATGAACATTACTGGAAATGCGGTTGTAGGTGGCGCGGCAACTGTTAGCGGAAACGTATTTGCCCCACAACTATCGGGCGGCACGAATGGATCGGGTTCGGCATTAACGGTAAACGCAGCCAGTGGGACAGGAAACGGCGGAGTCCTCAATCTTTCTGCTGGGAATGCCGGAACAAGCAACGGAGGCGCAGGCGGAGATCTCAATATCAATGCCGGCAATGCCGCTGTAGTGGGAGGAGCCGGCTACGGTGGCCTGGGTCCTGCGGGCAAGGTCAATATTACTGCCGGCACCGGCTACAACAGTGTGGGTGCAGACGTGATCCTGAAATCCGGCACCAACAGCAATTGGAGCCTTTCGACGCCCGGCACACACTCTAACGTATCACTGCAGGGCGGGGGACTGCTTGGAGCGGACGGGGCTGTCCATACTGTCGAAGGGGCTGGTAACGGATGCAGCAACAATTGCAGCGCCACGTTCGGGGGGAACGTCCGCATCACCGGTGGTACCGGCTTCGGTGGCGACCCGGGTGGCAGCATCATCCTGACGCCAGGCAGCCCCAGCGCCGATGTGCACGTGGTTGGGAATCTCAGCGTCACCGGGGCAGTTTCCAAAGGTAGCGGCTCGTTCAAGATTGACCATCCTCTCGACCCGGCCAACAAATACTTGTCGCACTCATTTGTCGAATCGCCTGACATGATGAACGTCTACAATGGCAACGTTCTACTGGATGCCAAAGGCGAGGCCTGGATCAGCTTGCCCGATTATTTTGAGGCCCTGAACCAGGACTTCCGCTATCAGCTCACACCCATCGGCGCCCCGGGACAGCATATTTTGTACATTGACCAGGAGATCGCCAACAATCGCTTCAAGATTGCCGGCGGCAAACCGGGCGGCAAGGTCTCCTGGCAGGTGACCGGAGTCCGGCATGATGCGTATGCCAACGCCCACCGTATCCCGGTAGAAGAGGACAAAGGGAACAAGCGCGGAACCTATCTGCATCCGGAGCTGTTTCAACAACAACAGCAGCAGCAAGAAGAACCAGTCGTGGCAGCCGTAAGCAGATAGTTAGTCATACAGAATCTTTTTTCAGGGGCAAGCGGGTCCGCCAGCTTCCTGCCCCTCTTTTTGTGTTTAGACCATTTTAAGGACTGCTGTATCCCGCAGATTGTGCCGCCCCGCTGGGCTTACACTCTCTGTTAAAGCCTTCCCACCGCTTCGCGGTGGCTAACCTCTTTTCGCGCCTATGGCGCTGGAGCATCGCGGACACGAGATACAACAAGGCTTAAAATGGGTTAGCCTTAGCGAAAAACTGCCTAAAGTCAAAATTGCCGACTGACAACTGAGAACCGAGAACTGCTTTTCTGGTTTGACATCTCCGCAAGCTCCCACCTAACCTGTTGATTCGAGC
This sequence comes from Acidobacteriota bacterium, assembly GCA_003225655.1. Taxonomy (GTDB): domain Bacteria; phylum Acidobacteriota; class Terriglobia; order Terriglobales; family Acidobacteriaceae; genus QIAW01. The sequence continues at coordinate 9,528 of QIAW01000066.1, read as the reverse complement.
TTATGGGCATGAAAGTCCTGATTCTCGGCAGTGGCGGACGCGAGCACGCGCTGGCGTGGAAGGTGCGCCAGTCTCCACGCGTCTCGGAGGTCATCTGCGCTCCCGGCAATGGCGGCATCGCAGAGGAGGCGATCTGCGTCAATGCCGATCTCAAGAACATCGACGCCATTCTCGAAGTTGCCAACCGCATACGGCCTGATCTGACGGTTGTTGGCCCTGAGTTGCCGCTCACCCTCGGCGTGGTGGATGAATTCAACCGCCGCGGTTTGCGCGTCTTCGGTCCTACCCAGGCCGCGGCCCGGCTGGAATCGAGCAAGAGCTTCGCCAAGCAGTTCATGCAGCGCTTCAAGATTCCAACTGCCGGATATGCAGTCTGTAACTCAGCGGAAGAGGTCAAAGATGCGCTCGCGCACTTCTCTACCCCTGTCGTCGTCAAAGCTGATGGGCTCGCTGCCGGTAAAAGCGTGGTGGTTGCTCAAAGCAAAGAGGAAGCTGCCCGCGTGGCCGGCGAGATGCTCTCGGGCAAGATGCTGGGTAGCGCCGGGGCATGCGTGGTGCTGGAAGAGTTTCTCCAAGGCGACGAGCTTTCTTTCCTGGTGTTGAGCGATGGGCAGCGGGTTGCGCCGCTGGTGGCCGCACAGGACCACAAGCGCGTGGGCGATGGCGATACCGGTCCTAACACCGGGGGTATGGGAGCGTATTCGGCAGACATTCTGCTGGCTGCGCAGATGCGCGAGTGGCTGCTGGCGCACATCGCGCGGCCTGTGATCGAGGGCATGCGCGCCGAGGGCAGTGAATACCGCGGCATCCTCTACGTCGGACTCATGCTGACCCCGCGCGGGCCTATGGTGCTGGAGTTCAACTGCCGCTTCGGAGATCCGGAAACGCAACCCATCCTCATGCGCATGGAAAGCGACCTGGTGGACGCGATGGAGGCCTCGATTGACAGCCGCGTGAGCGAGGGCGACTTCAAATGGTCTTCGGATGCGACGGCATGCGTGGTGATTGCTTCCGGAGGATATCCTGAGGTCTACGAGCAAGGGAAGAAGATTACCGGGCTCAGCGAAGCCGCAAAAATTGAGGGCGTGAAAGTTTTTCACGCCGGCACCAGCCGCGACCAGAGCGGAAACTTCTACACCGCTGGCGGCCGCGTGCTGGGCGTGACCGCACGCGCGCGCGACCTGGCCATGGCCGTAGAGCGGGCCTATGCCGCGGTGGAGAAGATTCATTTCGACGCCATGCACTACCGCAAAGACATCGCCGCGCGGGCTTTGAAGCAGAAAGTCTGAAGAGCGTATTCCCGAAATGGATGCATGAATATTTCGGAAGGACACTGCTGGCACTGCTTCAGAATTTGTAAAAAGCGTTCTTGTCATTCCGACGCGAAGCGGAGGAATTCCTATCGTGTCCACGATTTTTATGTAAGATCGACTCAAAGTCCTCAGAAATTCTGGAGACAATAGGGATTCCTCACCTGTGGTTCGGAATGACAAACTCAATCTGCATTGTGACAACGAGAGGAAACAATGACTTCCAAACCCCTGGTTTCAATCGTGATGGGCAGCGACTCGGACCTGGAAATCATGAGCGAGGCGGGCAAGACGCTGGCTGGCTTCGGCATTGCCTATGAGATCGATATCACTTCGGCGCACCGCGCGCCGCGCAAGACCTCTGAATTTGCCCGCAATGCCGCCGGACGCGGCATCAAAGTCATCATCGCCGGCGCAGGCGGCGCGGCCCACCTGGCGGGCGTAATCGCGGCTGAAACCACACTGCCGGTTATCGGCGTGCCTATTCCCTCCAGCTCGTTGCAGGGCCTGGATTCGCTGCTGGCCACAGTCCAGATGCCTGCGGGAATACCCGTCGCCACGGTTGCCATCGGCAAAGCCGGCGCCACCAACGCCGGCATTCTGGCGGCGCAGATTCTCGCACTCAGCGATCCGGAAATTGCAAAGAAGATGGCAGCCCACAAAGAAAAGCTCGCCCAAGGGGTGGAAGAAAAGTCAAGAAAACTAAAGGCAGGCGGTTAAGCCTGCCTGGTTCATTCACGTCCAACAAAACCCACAAGATCAGCGTGCGTTTTTATTCCGTGGTCGGCATGTGGACATACATGGATTGGATTCCAACTCGTCCCGGACCGGTAAAGCGGTTCCACACGATTTGTCCCGCGCTGGCAAACAATCCGGTGGAGAGTCTCTGAAACTGGGTATCCATCTGCACGGAGCGGTCTTTGTAGACCCAGCCGCCGGGCTCGATATCAATCTGTTCCCCGGCTCCGAGAGTCACCTCGAAAACATTTCCGTATCCGTGGACCCACACGATGCCTTCACCGTTCGGTGCGGTGAAATGATCAATGAAGAACCCAGTCCCACCCAGCAGCATATTGGCAATGCCTTTCACCCGCGTGAATGTGTACTCGACGCTGCCGGTAGCGGCGAGAAACTGGTGCTCTCGCATTTCGATTCCTTCGCCGCGGTTCAGATGGATGGCGAAAATGTGTCCCGCGCCGTCGCGGCTGAACCCCATCTGCCCGGGGCCGCTGGCTTCGGTCATAAATATCGGCATCCCTGCCAGGATGCGCTTGAGAGCTCCCTTCAAGGATTTGACGCCGATCTGTACCTTGGGCTCCTTCCACAGAAGAATGTAGTGCTCGAAGTACACTGGAATACTCGCCAGTTCGAGGTGTAAAACCGGGACCAGTTCGCCTTCGATGTGGTAGGTTACACCGGCAAATTTCTCGTCGCGCGCTGCGGTGGGTTTCAGAACGGGAATGGGCAATGGGTACCTGCTTTCCTGATGAGATGAACAGAACTAGAAATCATGGTTCGGAAAGGTTAAAAAATGCAATGTCAGGGCAACTTGCGAATCCAGGTTGCTAACCAGGAAGTTAGCCATACCCTGCGGCTCAATTAAAGCTTCAACCCCTTGAGCCATATCCGCAGGTCTTCGCCCAAGTCGGGACGCTTGAGGGCAAATTCCACAGTGGCTTTGAGGAAGCCGGCTTTATCGCCGGTGTCATGCCGCTTGCCTTCGAAGCAATAGCCGTAGACTTTTTCGTGCTGCAGCAGCAGCCGTATGGCATCGGTGAGTTGCAGTTCGCCGCCCGCTCCCAGCGGGGTACGCTCGAGGGCCTCAAAAATTCTCGGAGTAAGAACGTAGCGTCCGATAATGGCAAGGTTCGAGGGCGCATCTTCCATTCTTGGTTTTTCAACCATGTTCGAGACTTCGAACAGCCGGCCATGGAATTTTCCTTCCACAGGTTTTGCGTCGAGCACGCCGTAAGCAGAGATGGCCGGCCCTTCAACGACCTGGGTGGCGATGACCGAGCATTGTGTCGCCTCGTAAACATCAATCATCTGCTTGAGGCAGGGGATGGCGGCATCAATCACGTCGTCGGCGAGCAGCACCGCGAAAGGTTCGTTGCCCACCAGCTCGCGCGCCATCAGCACGGCGTGTCCCAGCCCCAGGGCCTCTTTTTGCCGCACGTAGGCTACGTGGATCATGTCTGAAATGTGATGAACAATGGCCAGCAGCTCCGTCTTGCCCTTTTCTTCCAGCATCTTCTCCAGCTCGTAGCTGACGTCGAAGTGGTCCTCGATGGCGGTCTTGCCCCGGCCGGTGACAATCACAATCTGGTCGCAGCCGGCGGCCAGCGCCTCTTCGACTCCATACTGGATAATGGGCTTATCCACCAGGGGAAGCATCTCTTTGGGCATGGCTTTGGTGGCGGGCAAAAAGCGCGTGCCCAATCCGGCGGCGGGGAAAACTGCTTTACGTACTTTGAGCATTCAGCACTCTCAAGAGTACTCAGTACACAGTACACAGTACTCAGTACTCAGTCTGGAAACTTGATGCTCATAACTGAGTACTGAGTACCGGGTACTGAGTACTGGATTTAAAGAACCGGACTGTCATCTCCCAACATCGCTTTGCGGATGACCTTGATGGGCGGAAAGCCCTGCTTGATAAATTGATCGTGAAATTCCTGCAGGGTGAATTTATCACCCATCTTCTTTTTGTAGTCTTCGCGCAGCTTCAAGATTTGTAATTTGCCCAGCGTGTAGTAAAGATAGGTTGGGTCAGAGGTTCCCCGCCTGGTCTCACGCTCGCCATTGGTGCGCGATTGATAACCTTCAGTCACAAAAAAGTTGACGCCCTGGTCGAAGGTCATCTCTCCGGTGTGCATCTTGATGCCCACGATAAAACGCGCATTACGCAGCAACGCATCCTGCAACTGGCCCAGACGCAGTTTCAGGAATTTCTTATCCTGTTCGAGGGACAGATTAGGATCGCGTCCATAGCCCTCATCCAGCATCATCTGCTCGCAATAGTGCGCCCAGCCTTCTACATCGGTAGCAGCGCCCAGGAGCTTGCGGATTTTCGATGGCGCCTGCGGCTCCCACAGGAACTGAATGTAGTGGCCAGGATAGGCTTCGTGCACCGCCGTGCTGATGATGGTGCCGTAATTGAACCCGGCCATGTGTTCGGCCACCTGCTCCGGCGTCCAGTCGTGCTCGGGAAGGGTGACGTTGAAATAGGCCTCCTTGGCTTTGGTCTCAAAGGGACCGGGAGTATCCATGGAGGCAAAGGTCAAGGCCCGCGCAAACGGAGGCGTCTCTTCAATAATCGGCATTACCTCGGAGGGAATGGTGATGATCTTTTTTTCTTCGATATAAGCTTTTAATCCGCCCAGGACATCGCGAAACGACTGCAGCAATTTGTCGGGTTCCGGATGATCTTTGCCCATCTGCTCCAGAATCTGCTGCGGGGTCTGGCTGGGGTCGAGCATGGCCGCGGTCTCTTTGTAGCGTTGCTGGTTGCGGCGGAGGTCGGCCATGCCGATCTCGAGCAGCTTGTCGAGCGGGATATCGACCATCTCGTCATAAAGCAGCTTTTTGCTGTAGTTTCCCGCGCCCAGGCGGAAGTCGCCATTGGAGCGCGGCAGCAGATCATTCTTCATCCACTTTTCGTAATTTTCGAGCGCGTGGATCACGGTGTCATTGCTTGCCTTGAATTGCTTGAGCAATTTCTCATCGTGCACGTTTTTGAAGGCTTCGGGAACGTCTTTCTGGAAGAAGCTGATGATGCCCGGCAATTGCATGAGCGCAACCTGCGTGTAAATTTTCGGCGGGTTGCTCAGATTCGCATGCGCAGCGTCAAAGACTGTGGGCATTTGTTTTTCGCGCGCAATCACCGAGCGCAGCCGCGCTTCCGGCGAGGCGAAATTACGGCTCATGATGACAAACACCGAGTTGGTGATGTTGCTGGAATAACGGTCTGGGTTCTTCCTCCAAAGTTGCAGCGTATCCAGGTCCAGCAGCGTGGAATTGATGTAACCCAGCGCCACCAGGCGGTCGCCTCGCTGCACTTCATTCAATTTTTCCGGACTGAAATCTTCAAAGCGGCTGCGGAAATCCTTCAGTGAAAGAATCTCCTTTTCCATCGCCGCGCGTGAGTAATCTTCCAGCAACGGGTCATATTGATGGAAACCGGCAGCCGTGCCTGCAGTAGGACCGAATTTGAAATAGTTCTGGCTGAAAAATTCCTCGACCAGCGTGTCCCAATTCGCGGGCGGGGCCGGTTTGGAGGCCTGTTTGTGCGGTTTGGACTGGGAGGCGGTGAATGTACTCGTCAGAATCAGGGCGGTGAGCAGAGAAAGAACAGCACGCATTGGCAAGTTCCTCGCCAAGTCATCATATTTGACTGGTGAAGAACTTGTCATCCCCTTGGAACCGCTTCAAGTCAAATTATGTTCTTAGGGTACCGTCAATTCCTCGGCAGCGAGACTGCTTAGAAGCGATTGCAGCTTTTCCAGTACCTCTTCCGCCTGGGTGGCCTTCAAGGTAAATTTCAGAATGCCCGCAGGCAAGAACTGCGCGCGGCGCTCTTTGGCGACAAAGTCCGCGAGACGCTGTGGATCAATTTTTGCCTCGGCAACAAACCGTATGTTCACCAAGTCGCGCTTGCGGTCAATGCCGGCCACGCCGATGCGCTTCGACTGTAACCGCAGCGCCGCATAGCGCAGCAGATTTTCGACTGCCGCCGGCGGCGCGCCGTAACGATCGCTCAACTCGGCGGTGACATCGGCGAGGGCCTTCTCGTTTTCCACGCCCGCAACCCGCTTGTACATGCGCAGGCGCTGGTTTTCTTCGGCGATGTAGTCGGCGGGAATGCGGATGTTAAGTCCAAGGTTGAGTTGCGTATCCACTTCTTGCGGAGCGGCTTCTCCCTTGAGCTCGCGCACTGCCAGCTCCAGCATCGAGGTGTACATCTCGAAACCGACGGCATCAATGTGACCGCTCTGCTGGCCGCCCAGCAGATTGCCCGCGCCACGCAACTCAAGGTCAAGAGCGGCAATCTTGAACCCGGCGCCCAGGTCTGAAAATTCCTTGAGAGCGGCGAGCCGCCGGCGGGCAACGGGAGTTAGTTCAGCTTCTGCGGGAACCAGCAAATAGGCATAAGCGCGGCGGTTGGAGCGGCCTACGCGCCCGCGCAACTGGTAGAGCTCGCTCAAGCCGTGCCGGTCGGCGCGATTGATGATCATGGTATTGCACAGCGGAATGTCGAGCCCATTTTCGATGATGGTGGTGGCGACTAACACGTCTGCATCGTGCCGGATGAATTTCAGCATCACCTTTTGCAGCTCGTTTTCCGGCATCTGTCCGTGGCCAACCAGCACACGGGCGCGCGGAACCAACTCCTGAACCCGGGCGGCGATTTCGTAAATCGATTCCACACGGTTGTGAACAAAATAGATTTGTCCGCCGCGCTCCAGTTCATGCTCAATCGCCGTGCGGATAAGCTTTTCATCAAATGCTGCCACCACCGTCTGGATGGCCATGCGGTCCTGGGGTGGAGTTTCAATCACGCTCATATCGCGCAGCCCCACCAGTGACATGTGCAGCGTGCGCGGAATAGGCGTAGCCGACATGGCGAGCACGTCCACTTCTTTCTTGAGTTGCTTCAGCTTTTCTTTGTGGCGTACGCCGAAGCGCTGCTCCTCATCCACAACCACCAGTCCAAGATCGGCGAACTTGATGTCTTTCGAGAGCAGCCGATGGGTGCCGATGAGGATATCCACCTTCCCCGCCTCGACCCGCTGCTGAATTTCTTTCTGCTGTTTCGCGCTGCGAAAGCGGCTGATCATTTCGATGGTCAAGGGAAAGGCGGCAAAGCGCTGCTTGAAAGTCTCCCAATGCTGGAAGGCCAGGATGGTTGTCGGAGCCAGCACCGCAACCTGTTTGTTATCGCTCACCGCTTTGAAGGCGGCGCGCATGGCGACTTCCGTCTTGCCGTAGCCCACGTCGCCGCATAGCAGGCGGTCCATGGGCTGCGGCGATTCCATGTCGCGCTTGATATCGGCCGTGGCCTGAAGCTGGTCTTCGGTCTCGTTATATTCGAAGGCATCTTCAAACTCGCGTTGCCATTGCCCATCGGCAGCAAAGGCAGTGCCCTGGGCAGTCTTGCGCTCGGCGTAAAGCTTGAGCAACTCATCGGCCATATCGGCCATGGCCTTCTTCACCCTGGCTTTGGTCCTGCCCCATGCCGCGCTTCCCAGATGATTGAGCACCGGCTTGCCGCCCTCGGCTGAGCGATACTTTTGCACTAAATCCAATCGGGTGAGGGGCACATAGAGCTTGGCTGCATCGGCATATTCCAGCACCATGAACTCCAGCGGCGGCTCGCCTTCGGTTTGCGAAATTTCTTTGAGTCCGAGATACTGCCCGATCCCGTGCTCCACATGGACCACGTAATCGCCAATCGCCAGATCGCGGAAGTCAGAGAGAAACGCCGAGACCTTCGACCTTCGCCCCTCAGGATGCGCCGCCGCTACCTCAGACTCATCGAACAGGTCGAGCGCGCCGAACAACGCCAGGTTGGCCTCGGGAAGGTGCACGCCCTCAGGGACGAAGGCCTTCACCAGCAGCACCGCTCCTGCCTGTTCTTCTGAAAAATATTGGCTGGCCTCGTCGGCGTAGGTTCCCGCGGATTTCTGTCCGCGGCTTCCCAGCCTGTAAGCGATGTTGTACTCGCCCAGAATCTCGGCCATGCGCTCCACCTCGCCCAGACTGGGCAGGGCAAAGACGGTCTGCCGGTTCTCAGCAATCAGTTTTTGCACCGCCTCGACTACCGCCGGCATGGAACCATGAAATCGCTGGCTGGGCTGCGACGAAAAGGCGATCTCTTCTTCGCCGCTGCGGGTGATACCGAGCTGCTCGACGGTAGCACCGGGAAGCTGTTCCAGCCGGGCACTCAAATCCTGGGGCGGGATATAAAGTTCTTCCGGTCTTACCAGCGACCCGATATTGCTGCGTTCGTGCGCGTCCTGAACTTTCTCCCACCAGGTTTCGAGTTCCTGATTCACCGCCGCTGGTTCATCCACGAATACGGCCGCACGCGGCAGCAGGTCGAAAATTGTGGTGTGCGAACCGGCGATGGGCGCATAGAATTCCCACCCGGGGAAGATGGAAACGCCGCCTGAAGCCATCGCCTGCTGCAAAATCTCTTGCGAACCGGCGACGCGCTTTCCTGAAAGCCGGGTGTGGATCGCGGCCAGCGTATGCTCGGAAACCGGCGTCTCTGTGAGAGGAAGCAGAACAACCTCATCGCGCGGAGTCTGCGAGCGCTGCGAGCCGGGATCGAAGCTGCGCATCGATTCCACTTCGTCACCAAAAAACTCGATGCGCACCGGGCGCTCCGCCTCGGGTGGATAGGCATCGAGAATGCCCCCACGCAAGGCATACTGCCCGGGCATCTCGACTACATCCACCGCGCTGTAGCCCACGGTGTTCAGGTGTTCGACCAGCCGCTCGGCGTCAATGGCCTCGCCCTTGCGGATGACCCGCGCGAGATCGGCGTAGTATTCCTGCTCGCGCAGGCACATGGCCGCCGAGGCGATGGGCGCAACCACCACCGACGCGCTGCCGGTCACAATTTTCCACAAAGTGCTGGCACGCGTCTCCTGAATCTCAGGATGCGGAGAAAGGTTCTCAAAAGGCAGGACGTCATAGGCCGGCAGCGAGACCACGCTCGATGCACTGGCCGCGCCGGTCAGCTCGCAAAAGGCGCGCAGCACCGGCAGGAGCTGCTCGGCAGCCCGGTTATTGGGGACCAGGACCAACAGGGGCCGTCCCAGGACGCGATGCAGTAGAGAGAAGTGAAGCAGCTTGGCAGTCGGAGTCAGTCCAGAGACACGGATGCGCCCCGCGCCGTCTCCACTCCCCCCCTCCAGTTGCTGGAGGGAAGCTTTGAGTTGTGAGACCAGGCGCGTAAAGCTGGCAGTTTTTTCTGCGTCCGCGAATACCTCGCGGACGAAAGGCAGAAGCATGCAGATTTGATTTTATCAGCCGCGAGGCAAGCGCGTTTTGAATCTTAATTACCACGGGAGACACGGAGAAAAATTGAGCCATTGAATCATCGGGCATTGAGTCATTGTGGTCACGCCAAGAAGGCCGCTTTAGCTGAATGCTGAGTGCTACTTCGGTATGCTATGGTTTCGTGTCATGCCTCGCAGCCTCGAAAAATCCC
>QIAW01000065.1 GCA_003225655.1 Acidobacteriota bacterium | reverse complement strand
GAAGAAAGAATAAACGTGCTGCTTCTTAGACATGTCCTCGATAGAAGTGAATGTGCTCTCCGCGATGAGGCCCCCAGCCTCCGGGTGGTGCGATGCCAGTTCGATAGCGATTGCGCCGCCGAGGGAGTGTCCATAGATGATGATCTCCTCAGGTTTGATTTTTTTCTGCTGCACCAGGTATTGCCACGCAACCTCGGCATCTTCGTAAACGCGGGATTCAGAAGGGAAGCCGCCGGTGCTACGGCCGTATCCGCGGTAGTCGACAATCAGGACTGAAGCTCCGAAGTTGCGCAGCCGCACCGCATGTTCAAGATTGCTGGCGATGTTGCCGCCGTTGCCATGCAGATAAAGTAGCACGCGGTTCGAGGAGGGGTTGGGCAGCCACCAGCCGTGCAGTCTTTCGGGTGACGAGTTTCCCGAAGAAGCTAAATTTTCTTGCGACGAAAAAGGAATTGGGACCCATATATCCTGAAAGGGGACTTTGAAGCCAACCGGAGTGAGGTATTCAGGGCCACTGGGGAAAAATATGAAGTGGGCCTGATCAAACCACAAAAATCCGCACAGGCTGGTGTACACCAAGGCAATCCCAATCACGAGTGCGCGAACAACCCGTTTCAGCGAAAGGCGCCGCGATTTTGCCGGCGCAGGTACAGGTAAAGGTGCAGAAGAAGCCGCCTGAGTTCCTGTGGAGCTGTTCATCCCCGTTATCCCATACCCAGGTCGGCTGGGGCTTCCAGCGGCGTACCGCACACGCGGCAGATCACCGCCGAGCAGTCGCCGCAGGTCAGGGGATCGGTGACCTCGCGCCCGCAAGTGGGGCAGTACAGCACAACCGGTTCAGAGGTTTGTGACATCGGATAGAAAGACTGTAGCATAGGAATGATATGGCAAACCAAGGCTTCGCCGGATTACGAGTGCTCACCCTCGAAAGCCGCCGCGCACAGGAAATGGCCAAACTCATCACCAACTCCGGCGGAGCGCCGGTGGTTGCGCCCTCCATGCGCGAGGTGCCGCTGGAATCGAACACCGAAGCGCTGCAGTTCGCCTCCGCGCTGCTCGATGGCCGGCTCGACGTCGTGATCTTTCTCACCGGGGTAGGGACGCGAGCGCTCACCCGCGTGGTCGAAACCGCGCACTCCAGAGAGAAGTTTGTAGCGGCGCTCAGCCGGGTCGCCGTCGTAGCCCGCGGGCCCAAACCGGTGGCAGCCCTGCGCGAGATAGGCGCGCCCATTACTTTGATGGTCCCTGAGCCTAATACCTGGCATGAAATTCTGCAGGCCCTCGATACCTCCAAATTGCTCTATACCCAGGGACACCGGGTTGCGGTGCAGGAATACGGTGTTCCCAATCGGGAGCTTCTCGCAGGCTTGGCCGAGCGTGGCGCCCAGGTGACCTCCGTGCCGGTTTATGAATGGACTCTGCCGGAAGATACCGCTCCGCTGCGCGCCGCCATCACCGCGCTGTGCCGAGGTGAGATTGACGTTGCGCTGTTTACCAGCTCTGCCCAGTTGCGCCACCTGCTGCAAATCGCCGATGAGATGGGTGCGAGAGAAGCGGTTTTACAGGCATTGGCGCGTGTGCTGGTTGTCTCGATTGGACCGATCACAAGCGAAGAGCTGCAGAAGAACGGAATCGCAGTAGACCTAGAGCCCACGCACCCCAAGATGGGGTTTTTGATCAATGAAGCCGCCGAGCGTGGCTGCGCCTTGCTGGAGCGAAAGCGGAGCCAGGTTTGAGCTAGTGCCCAACCTTTTCAACCGGGAAGCGCCTTTGAAGCTACAACCCGCTGTAGTATATTTCCCTCATGTCACTGCGCAAGACTACCCTCCTGCAATTGCTGTTCGGCATATTGGCCTTGAGCGCCGCTTGTATCTTTGCCGTCGCGCAGAATTCGCACCCCAAAAAAGAAGCCGCGCCGCGATTCACTGCGAAAACGCTCACCGGCGAAAAATTCAGCAACGACTCTCTGAAGGGCAAGGTGGTGCTGCTGGAGTTCTGGACCACTTGGTGCCCTTACTGCCGTCATGAGCAATCCCTGGTCGACAACATCAATCATGAATTCGCCGATAAAGGCCTAGTGGTGCTGGCAATCGACGTAGGCGAGTCCAAGAAGAAGGTCAAGAAGTATCTGGAAGACAATCCAAGCACGTGCCGCATCGTACTCACGGAAGATACCAACCTTGCTGCCATGTATGCTGCAACCTCGTATCCAATCTACGTGGCCATCGACCGCGAAGGAAACATCGCCGGCATTCAGCGCGGCGCAGGCGGAGAAGATGCCCTCCGCGATCTGTTGAGCAAGGCCGGACTGGAAAGCTCAGACACGGCGCCTCAGTAGAAAGCAGTACTCAGAATCGTGCGGCCACCTGAGAACTGACGTTGATCTGTGTGAAAAACCTCTTGTATTCCTTTGTGCCCTTTATGGTTAAGCGTTCTCCCAGAGCCAAAACGGGCCACCGGTTCCATTGTGAAAACTCCCGGACGAAAACTCCTACACGATGGTAGATGTACCTTGGTTATCTATTACGAGAAGAGATGTAGTACTACCATCGCCTCCATCCGGAACAATTGGACAGTACGTTCCTGCTAAATACCCCCCCCATTTGTTGCAAGGGACATGTAGCGCACAAACTTCCCCCGGGGTCTGTTACCAACCGCGTGCTTTTATCGGAAGCATAGGCCAGGCAGCGCGCCAAGCCCCCGGGGCTGTCACCCCCGTCATCGTGGCGGGTAAACCGAAATATGCACGCTGAGACAGCGCGAAGGCCGGAATGCGAGCGCTGGATTGCGCGAGCACTTGGCGAGGGTGAAACACTCCCGTGAATCGGGACTGTGGAGCCCTTAGAAATAAATAGAGGACTAAGAGCAATGTGGAACCAAAGTAACGCGCAGAACACGTCCACCCCGGCCACCAAGCCGCCGCTGACGAATGGTCCCGCTGCGGCGATGAGCGAGAGTCCATTGGTCCGCACTTCACTGGCGGCCTCCGCGTCCGCAGAGCAGGCGGCCACTATCGGCAAATCTCTCGTCGTTAAAGGCGAGGTCACCGGTTCGGAGTCGCTTTACATCGATGGCAAGGTTGAAGGAACCATCAACTTGCCGGGAAATCGCGTCACCGTAGGCCGCAATGGGCAGGTTGCCGCCAACATTACAGCGCGCGAGATCGTTGTCCAGGGCCGGATTGTTGGTAATGTCACCGCCAGCGACCGTCTCGACGTCCGCAGCGAAGGCTCGCTCACCGGAGACGTTGTCGCCCAGCGCATCAGTGTCGAAGATGGCGCGTTCTTCAAGGGCAAAATTGATATTCGCCGGCCCGCTGAGAAAGCGGGTCCGAGCTCGGAACCCAAGGAAACAACAGCCAGCGAAGAGTCCAGCGCAAAGATCGCATGAAGGTGGTTGCCGGCTGCGGGCCATCCGGTCCGTTGCTGGAAGCCAAAACCCAAAACAGCCGCAGCCCTAAGCTCCAGGCTGCATGGCCAAAAAACAAAGTAACCCGAGGTCCCGTTGACTCGGGTTTCTTTGTTTGAGCACCTCTCGGTCACCTTCAGTTTATTTTTCGAAACCCCAACAACAGCCAGGAATTTGCGGTCCACAACTGCAGTCAGATGGTGTTTCTTTTCAGCGATGATTTTCTCCGTGGTCCAGTATCATCGCGAAGGTGAGTAAACTTTTGCTCTGCCAATGATCCGGTAACTCGATCTTGGTTTCCGGCAATGCTGCTGGTAACTGGTCTTTGACTATGAAACAGCTATAATGCTGCGAACGAAATATCCTGAACCCCGTGTTTCCCTTTTTTCTACTAATCATTGCTATCGCCGGCGGCGCACTCCTCACCTATGTCTATAGCCCTGAAATGCACTCTGCTGCCCGCCTGTGTGCGGGTACATGCACCGGGTTTGTGCTGCTGGCGACCGTTGGATTCATCGCGGCTTCCCTTTGTGGGATGGGGCTGGCTGCGCTCGCAATTTCGGCGGCCGTGATGGTCCTGCCATTGTTGTTCCTGTTGCGCGAAAAATACCGGGCGCAGATTGCGAGCGACTTGGCAGGTGTGGTGCAGGGAATCAAGCAAGCGGTTTTGCATCCTGGTGAGGCTGCCAACGGCTACGCGCTCTTCTATATGGGAATGGCGCTACTGCTTGGTTTGCTTTTTGCCCGCGTTATGTTCCAGCAGCCAGACAGCCTGTACACCGGGCTGGTCAACAATCTGGGCGATCTACCCTTTCACCTGCAAATTGTTTCCAGTTTTGCCTACGGTCAAAATTTTCCGCCTGAAGACCCAGCCTTCGCCGGGGTACGTTTCGCCTATCCGTTCATGGCTGATTTCTTGACAGCGATGCTGGTGCGCGCCGGAGCATCACTCATTTGTGCGATGTGGATGCAGAATTTTGCCCTGGCCCTCGCCCTGATTGGCATGATGCACTACTGGACGCTCAAACTCACAGGCAACCGGCTGGCAGCGGTGATTGCGCCTCTGCTGGTTTTGTTCAGCGGTGGCCTGGGGTGGTGGCTCTTCTTCGGCGAGGTAAGCGCCAGCGATACCGGCCTGTTTGCGTTTCTGCGGCATCTGCCCCACGACTACACCATCGCTGGCGACACCATATGGCGTTGGGGGAACTCTCTGACAACATTGTTCATACCGCAACGCAGCATCTTGTTGGGTGTGCCGTTGGCGGTATTCATCTTTTCCCAGTGGTGGCTGGCGTTACAGGAAGGACCCCAGCCGCCCGAGGCAGCAGCAGCGAAAGTAGAGGGACCTTCTGCTGCTACGCGGCGCATGATTGCCGCTGGTGTCTTCGCAGGATTGTTGCCTCTGATGCATGCCCACAGTTTTATCGTCGTGATGGGAATGGCTGGATGCATGGCGCTGCTGTTTCCGCAATGGCGTGTCTGGATGGCATTTTTTGTGCCGGCACTTGTCATCGCCTTGCCTGAGATTCTCTGGTCTACGCACGGCAGCGGAATTCACGCGCAGACCTTTTCGGGATGGTCAATGGGCTGGGACCGCGGCCACACCGGCGTGGTCTGGTTCTGGCTGGCCAACACCGGGGCATTCATCCCACTGCTGATTGCGGCCATCTTCTGGCGCCGGCAGGAACGCGACCTCGTTTCTTCGCGTCTGCTGCGTTTTTATTTGCCCTTCCTGCTTTGCTTCGTTGTGCCAAACCTGGTGAAGCTGGCGCCTTGGGTGTGGGACAACATCAAAGTTCTCTTTTACTGGTATGTCGCCTCCGTGCCCCTGGTTGCGCTGATGCTGGCTACGTGGTTCAAACAGGCAAAGTGGCGTTGGCTCGCGACTGGCCTCCTTGCTGTGCTTACGTTGGCTGGCGCGCTGGATATCGTGCGGGTCCTGAGCGGGGCCACAGAATACCGGGAGTTCGATGCCGATGGAATCGCTATCGCACGCGAGATCCGCCAGCACACCGAGCCGCGCGCGCTGGTGTTGCATGCGCCTGTCTATAATCCTCCGGTATTCTTGACGGGAAGACGGTCGCTGCTCGGATATCCGGGAAGCATTTGGTCGCGCGGCCTCGATTCCGGGCAGCGCGAGAGGGATATCCAAAAGATTTATAGTGGCGCACCGGAGGCGGCCTCGCTATTGCGGCGTAACCGGGTGAACTACGTTTTGCTCGGTCCTCTGGAGCGTCAGTATCTGAACGAGAATAATTTGAACGTCAACGAAGGATTCTGGAGCCAGTTTCCAGTGATCGCACAATCGGGCGAGTATCGTCTTTATAAAATTGAGGTTTCACCATGAGCCCCGCTGGGCAAAAAACAACCCGTTCGATACTGGAAGTCCGGAATCGCCAGAATTGCCAAGCTGCGAACGGCACGTCTGATGCCACCCCCTGTCAGGAAACGTTCATGCGCGCAGTTCTTCAAGATCGCTGGTGGCAGGCCGGCATTGCCATCCTGATCATTGCTGCGTGCCTGCGTCTTACCTATCTTGAGTCGAAGCCGCTGCACAACGATGAAGGCGTCAACGGGAATTTCATGACGCAGTTGGTTCGCACCGGCTACTACCACTACGATCCGGAGAACTATCACGGCCCCAGCCTGTACTACCTGACACTCATCAGCGTAAGGCTGAACGGCTGGCTTCACGGCCAGTTCTCGCATCGGGATGCCGGGCTGAGCACGGTTGCGCTGCTCGTTGTTCCTGCCGTCTTTGGCATGGGTGTTATCTGGCTCATCTTTCTGCTGCGGCGATATCTGGGAGATTATGGGACGCTGGGAGCGGCGGCGCTGGTGGCGCTCTCGCCCGGCGCTGTATTTTTTTCGCGCTACTACATTCACGAAATACTGTTTGTCTTTTTTACTCTCGGCTTCGTGGTTGCTGCCTTGCGTTTCTATGAGACCGCGCGCCCACTTTACCTGATGCTTGCCTCTGCATCGGCGGCGTTGCTGGTGGCGACGAAAGAGACCTCAGTGATTTCTCTAACAGTGCTGGCATTGGCGTATGCATGCGCTGCAATTTACCCAGCATTGCGGAAACGATGGGAACGGCGAGAGATCAAAGTGAGCGCGCAAGTCTCTCGCGCCCGCGCCCACCGTGGCCAGCGCTTCGACAAAGCTCCTTTGCCTCCAGAGCCACTGGTTCAGCTTCTGCAGCGCCTCGGCGGCCGGCGCAAAGCGGTTCGTCTGCTGCTCATCGCTCTCGCCTTGTTTCTCGGGATCCATGTTGTGCTGTATTCATCGTTCTTCACCAACTTCCCGCAAGGTATCTATGATTCGGTGCGCACCTACCAGCAGTGGTTGGCGCGAAGCGGCGCCGACCATACGCATGAGATCTACACCTATCTCGGTTGGATGTGGCAGGAGGAGCTGCCGTCACTCCTATTCGGCGCCATCGGCGTTGTCTTCGCACTCTACCGTGTTGCGAATCGCTTTGCACTCTTCGCCGCCTTTTGGACGATGGGAATTCTGGCCGCCTATTCGCTCATTAATTACAAAACGCCATGGCTGACGTTGAATATCAGCATTCCTCTGGCAGTGATTGGCGGATACGCAATTCAGGAAATCTATAACCGGGCGCGGCAGAGCAGGCGACAGCGCGTAAGAGTATCGCTTATCGGACTGGCGGCAGTTCTGGCGGCCGTCTCTGTGTACCAGGCGATCAGCGTAAGTTTCTTCCGCTACGACGACGATTCCATGCCATATTCCTACGCGCACACCACACGCCAGATTTTTATGCTGCTCGATCAGATCAATCAGGTTGTGGCCCGCGGCGGCAAAGGCACTCAGACCGGCATCATGATCGCCTCGCCCGAGCATTGGCCGCTGCCCTGGTATCTGCGTGACTTTCCCAATGTGGGATATTGGGGCAGCGTAAAAGCTCCCACGGATGAGTTCATGGTCATCGGCGAAGACACACAGCAGTTTGAGCTGCAACGCGTCCTGGGCGACAGATTTGAGCAAGTGGGTACATATGAGTTGCGGCCCGGAGCGATGCTGGTGCTCTATGTTCGCAAAGATTTGAAATAAGGGTATCAATATACTTGACGAATCAGTGGGAGAAAGCGCTGATGAGCCAAGCAGGATACCAGAGCAAAGGGGCGGCTAACGGTGCTATTTCTCAGGGTCTTCGGGGATGACAGCGCAGACGAAACCAACCAAAGAGTTTTCTCGTTGGCCTGTGTTGTCGCTACTGAGGATGTATGGAAATCGCTTGGAGGAGGCGTGGGTAGATCGCACGGGCGGGATTCCATTCCATGCAACCGATTGCGATAGCGATAGAGGGGATTATGAGGGTAAGTCGCATTCCGAAAACAAAGCACTCTATAAGACCTTTGTGTGCTCCTTGCTCAAAGTGGTGTATGGGGTTGGGGAGCAGCGGTTGACTTAGCTGGTCACCGTGAGTTTTTCCCAAACGTGCCAGAAGAATTGTCCTGGTTGCTCCTTAGAAGATCTTGTGGAATTTCGCGTCAACCCCAACGTTTCCATACTGGTCGCGCACGGCGCTCACCGACCAGCGTTTGGTCAATTGATACTCGCCCTGCACGAGCTGGTCTTGCGTCGAAGTCACGTCGGTTGAATAGGTGAAGAAGAAATTCTTGGTTACGCGCTGCTGGATAGAGAGGCGCGCGCCAGGGTTGCGATTGTTGCCGCCGATCAAGGGATCGATCTGCAAGCTGGAGATGCCCGCCAATTTTTGTATGCTCCCGCTGACCTGGCTGGCGAGGCCGGAAGCGATGAGCTGGTTGGCGCCCATGTTGGCGGGGGCCGCAGCAGCTTCTTCCGTGGTCTGACCGCGAGCCAGCAGGTTGATGATATCGACCGGCGGCAGCGGGGGGTCAGAGACGTAGTGTGTGCGCAGGCGGTCGAGCGGGCCAATCAGCGTCAGGCTCAGGTCATATTGATTCACTTTGGTGGTTACCAGAAAATTCAGCACCGGCTCGGTGTGGAAGGGATTGTTGAACTGGGCGATGCCACGCTCGATCTGGTAACGCTTGCCCATGAAGAAGATTTCTCCATGGTTGATGTCGGCGCGTCCCAGGATGACAGGGTCAGCCGCTGTGCCCGCAACCCTGAGATTCATCGCTCCCTGCAGACTGACCTCGTTGCTCATCAATCCCAGGTCGCTCGCGGATTGTACCGCGATGTTGAGGCGCAGCTTTTCCGCAAAGCCGGGATTGGGCGAGCCCGCAGTCGATGCACTTGAACTCTGGCTCATGAATGAGGCCAGATCGAAGCCTTGTGCAAACGACATGCTGTTGAGCAATACCCGCCCGCTCGGGATAGAGCAAACGCACGTGATTGGCCTTCAGGCTAACGTTAAATTGCGTCTCAGGACGATAGGCAACGGTTCCGGTGGCGGTGAACTCGCCTCCGCCCATCTCTCCGGCATAATTCTGGATTTGAATTTCATTGTTGCTGATGGCGAGCACGCCGTTTACGTTCTCAACGCCAACTGGGGTACTCAGGCTGGTGAAGCCGGCATTCACCAGCCGCACCTGCCCGTGAATCCCCGGTGCGGTGGCGAAACCGCTGCCGTGAATATCAAGCTCGATGCGTCCGGCGCTGGTGAGATCAGGATCCAGCATGTGCAGCAGGCCGAGATCGATTCCCCCGGTCGCGGTAAAATTCGCGGGCTGCTTGCTTTGTACAGGAATGCTGCCTTGCAGGTTGATGTCCGTCGCCGTACCCTTGAGCTCAGTGGGTTCAAGGGTTACAACACCGTTGCGATAGTTTGCCACGATAGGACGTGCTGCGCCGATCTGCACTTCTTTGTACGAAGCGGTGAGGATTGGAATCTGCAGTTGCGCCTGCATCTGTAGAGGTTGGCTGATAGGCCCCGAAGCCGTGGCATGCAATTCAAGCTCGCCCTGAAGCTCCTGCGCCTGGGGCGGAAGATAGGCAGCGAGCAAAGTGTGCAGGGCAATTCCTTTGGAGTCGAGCCGCAGGGTGGCATATTTGTCGCCGGTAAGTGCAACCGTACCGCGCGCCTCGATAAACGACTGCGCGAGATTGGAGTTTAGCGCAAAGTTCGCGCTCTGGTTGGCGACTTCGAGCTGCGCGTTGATGCCGCTAATGGTCTTGTCGTGGACCTGCAACTGCGGAATCGATGCCGTGGCGCTGAGCTGCGGGTCTTTGAGTGTGCCGCGTCCAGTGGCCGAGGCAGAGAGCAATCCGTTGATGTGGAGCGCCTGGGCTTTCTCGATCTGGTCCAGGTGCAACTGGCGCGCATCGACGCGGGTGGTGTATCCCTGATTGCGCGGGTAGTAGGTCAAGGTGGCATTGATGTCTCCACCGGCGAGAGAAGCATTGGCGGTAGAGTGTACGGCATCGCCTGTGCCCTGGAAATCAACGGCCACGCGGGGAATGCTGGTTCCATCCACGCGTGCCTGGGTGAGACGCACGCTGCCGGTTCCGATTGGATTCAACTCCGAGCCGCGAAGCGAAAGCTGTGCCGAGAGAATTCCTGAAACGGGATAGCTGAGCTTGACCACCTGGGCAAGCTGGTCGATGGACATGCGAGCGACATCCAGGTGTACGGAAAGCGGGTTGGCTGGAAGATAGTGCCAATCGTCCAGGTTGATATCGGCGTCGAACTGAATTGTGCCCGGGCTTCCCCCCGCACCGGCACTGACCCCAGCACTGACTAATGAACCGTGCTGGATGGCAACCTCAGACGGGCTGGCGGTGAAGGCAGCTTGCAGAGTGCGCCAGTGGCTTTCTTCTATCTGCAGATTTTGAGCAGCCAGTTGACCCGATATTCGCGGCTGCTTAAGTGAGCCCTGCACCGTGGCGTTCAGCAGTGCAGTTCCAAAAACGGAAGGCAGTTGACTGGCTTGCGAGCCCGGAGAAGACGCCACTGCAGGCTTGAGCGCCAGTGCCAGCGTCTGCAATTCGTGCAGATTACTGCTGCTTGCCCGGATTTGGAGATTCGAGCGATTGCCAATGGGACCATTCATACGAACGGAGCTGGCAGGGGTTTGCAGTTGAGCTTGCGTCAAGGTGAGTGTCTGGCCGGTGCCGGTATAGGAGGCATGCAAAATACCGGTGAGAGGGGTTGCGGGCACCCCCGGCTTCGAAGAAGTGATGGCCGCATTCAGCGATGCGTTCACCAGGGCACGCAGCCCTTCCACACTGCCGTGCCAGTTGGCCTGAAGATCAGCTTGAGCGCGTCCGCTGAGTGGAGCCTGTGCATTGTGCAGGGCGCGGGCGGCTTCCTGGATGGATATGCCTTTGAGCGAAGCCCGTTGCGCGCTATGAAGTCTCCGTTCTTTACCTCATAGTCTCCAGAGATTCGATAGACAGCGGCGCGCAGCGTGGAGGTCTCAAGCGTGAGTCCAGGACTGCTCACTTGGCCAGTGGAGACGAAAGTTTCGAGCGGCGGACGTCCCGGAATTTGCTGATAGCTCAGAGAGCCCGCGACCGCGACCGTACCCAACGGCAGGGA
>QIAW01000452.1 GCA_003225655.1 Acidobacteriota bacterium | reverse complement strand
TTGAGCAGGGAGTGATTTCGAGGGCTCCTGCCGTAAGCTGGAAGATCCGCCAGTCCAAATATAAGGGGAAGATGATGAGTCGGAGCGCTTCACTGCGCCATCTCAATTTTTATACTATGCAGAGAAATTTATTGAAGGCTAGTAGCCTTCAGACCTATCTGACCCATAGTTCCCATCTTGGAACTGGTACAGTTTTGGAACACATGACTAGATTAGAACGTGATCGGGTGGCTTTTCATCGACTGCGGAAAATCCCCAGAGTGGATTAACGGAATATGAATATATATCTTTAAGCTTATGCTATTGAAAACACGATAACTATAGTTATTGACAGCGAACAAAAAGCAAATATAATATCGATCTCGATTTGGATTTGCCCGCGCTGCTGGCGCGCGCGAATCCGGGAAGAAGGTTATTATGCACTTTATTGTTGCTCCTGCCGAGACTTTTGCAATGGTAGCCGAACGTTGGCTCGAATTCCGCAAATTCCACTGTCCTGGGCAACCGAACGGAAAAACCCGTCGCCACCGCTACATCAGCGAACGCACGGTGAAGAGCTACGCCCAGTACTTGCGCGTGCTAAACCGTTTTTTCGGTCATATGCCAGTCGCAGAAATAGACTCCAGCCATTTGCGCAAATTCCAAATGGTGCGCGCACCGGAGGCGGGCCCTAACAAGATTAACCAGGAGCTAGGCGTATTGATCCAGGTTCTAAAGCGTGCTGACGTATGGTCGCCGCAAATGGAAGAGGTTTACGAACCGCTACAGTACGAAGAGGGCGAGATTCCCCGGGTACTTTCGCTCGAGGAGCAGGAACGGTTTCTCCACGTTGCTGCTAGCCAGCAGCGCTGGCGTCTTATCTACTGTTACGCACTCATCGTATTGAATACTACAGCGTCGAGTTATGAGATGCGTGGACTGCGATTGGGTGACGTCAGCCGTGGTGATGCGATGATCTATATCCGATGGGGAAAGAACAAATACCGCGTACGCAGTATTCCGCTGCTCGAAGACGGGGAATGGGCTCTGGCGCACCTCCTTGAGCGCGCGCGCTCTTTGGGCGTCCGGGATCCGCAACACTACATCTTCCCACTCCGTCAGCACACCAATGTGTGGGACCCAACACGTCCGGTAAGCGATTGGGGACTAGTAAAACCATGGAACGAGGTCCGCTTGGCCGCAAATTTTCCGTGGTTTCAGATGAACGCCCTCCGGCATACCGCCCTTACCCGTTACGCTGAGGCGGGCACACCCATCGAGATCATGCGGTGTTATGCCGGTCATATAAGTGAGAAGATGACGCGCCACTATGTGCAGATCAGCGAAGCTATCAAGCGGCGTTACGCACTTATGGCTGGACAAAAGACGACTCGAATGATAGCTGCCACAAACAAATGATAATCGCTAACACCGGCCAATGTCCGAGAACACCGGTAGACGTAAATCCGAACAAGAGAAAGACTTGCTTGAACGCTCATACATAGCAACAGCTTAGAGTTTGCTAACTCAGAAACCCAACGGGTAATTGTTGGTCTATCCAATGCATCTGGTAGCCCGAATACCCGGTCTGAGTCGTTTTTTTAGCCCCCTGGCTCACTCTTGCATCAGCTTCTCTTGACGCTGCACCAGCATGTCGACGTAAGAGCGGAGTGATGATAACTGTGAATGATAATAGAGCTCCTGAAATTATTATTCTTGACGAGTCCACCTGTGTGAGTATAATTAGCTTGCTTAAGTGATCTTCAGATTTCTGGTGTAGCCCGAAACAGCACAAGGATTGTACTAGTCAGACCAGAGTACTCATAATCCCTTGGTCGAATCTTTAACTTTACTTCTTAACGAGACCATCCTGATAGCCCTGAATAGCTTCTAATCATAACAAGTAAGCGGTTTCAATAGTTGGAGCAGTTCATGAAGGCCTTGCCTCCTTATATTAATTCACTTCTTCGTATAGTCCTGATAATTTGTTGCTGGGCGATATCGTCCCTGATTATAGGCACTTGCACCGCAGGGGCTGCTGCGAATGCAGCTCCCGACCTGGAAGCGATCATATCGCGTATGGAGCAGGCGCAAATCACCATCCATGCTCAGCAGCAATCCTATACCGTTACTCGCGACTATCAGTTCTTTAATGGCGAGTCACCCGAACCGGCATCCCAGGTTGTTGTAAAGGTTGACTTTCATCCGCCAAGCACCAAGAATTTCACAATTCAAAAGGCACAAGGCAGCGAACGAGGAGAGAAGATTGTGCGCAAGGTATTGGAGGGTGAGCAGGCAGCCGCCCGGGATGAAAGTTCGCACGAGATTTCACGCAAGAACTACGATTTTAGGTTTGTACGCACAGACCAATTTCATGGGTTCGCTTGTTATGTGTTGCAGCTTATCCCGAAACGGGAAGAGAAAAGCACCATTCGCGGCGAGGCATGGATAGACGCCAATACTTACTTGATCCGCCATATTGATGGAGAGCTGGCCAAGAGCCCCTCATGGTGGGTAAAAGATGTTCACGTCACATTGGAATATGGCACGATGGCAGGCGTCTGGCTGCAAACGACGATGTATGCTATCGCTCATGTTCGTTTTTTCGGTCAGCACGTGCTACTGGCGAAGGACGTAGACTGCTTTACCGCGACAAACTCGCAAGCCGCCGCGGTGCGAGCCCACCGCCCAGCTACCGGACTAGCTGCTGAAATTGGGATACGTCCTTAAAAGCGTGCCCCTCAGTTTGGCAGCTAACTTTTAACTCGAAAACTTCATTGAGAGAGTTCTGAAATCCAAAACGCTCAGACCCAACCTGCAAGTCCGGGAACAATATGCAGAGCAAACCCAACTTATTGGGCCGTCAAAAGTCCAAAGAAATTGAAGCCCTTCCGCATCATTTCTGAAGCAGAAGGGCCCATGAAGCAACTGAACCTGTAAGCCGAATTCTGTGTGTCCGAATCGAAATCCGGGCACGATGATCATTCCTCTAGGTAGCGCATTGCTGCGCCAACTCATCAGCGACCTACCCGGAAGTTATTGGCGCACCGAGCGGGCACGCTCCACCGCAAGCGGCGAATCCTTCCCTATTTGGTCTTGCTCCGTGTGGGGTTTGCCCTGCCCTGAGCATTACTGTTCAGGCGGTGCGCTCTTACCGCACCTTTTCACCCTTACCTTAGACAGGCGGTATGTTTTCTGTGGCACTGAGCCGTAGCCACGGCTTGAACCGCGGCCCCCAGGCGTTACCTGGCACACTGCTCTGTGGAGTTCGGACTTTCCTCTCTCCTTAAGGAACAGCTCGGCGGCGCCGGGCTTAAACCCTAGGACAGCGATCATCCGGTCCAGATGCTACCTTCCTCATTATATTGGATGAAGAGACCGACCGTAACAACGCATCAGAGGATTAGAGAAAGTTACATTCAGCGGCTTAGCTTATATATCTAAAGGATAGCCACCATTCTTGATATGATAGCGAATTAGCCTTCAGGCAAGGCTGTGTGCTCTTCATCAAGAATACTTTTTCATTCATGTTTTTTTTTCTATCTCGTCACTGGTATGAAATTGTGCCGCTTGTGCCTACGTTAGCGGGGGTGGCATATCAGTTGCTGATTTTTGCAGGAGTCTGGCAATTTTTTCGATTGCGCGGAGATGGTAAAACACCGTCGAGCAGTACGATGCCCCCGGTTTCCATCTTGAAACCGATCAAGGGGTATGATCCGGGAGCTTACGAGAGCTTCCGCAGTCACTGCCTGCAGGACTATCCAGAATATGAGATCGTTTTCGGCCTCAGTCATTCAGAAGATGCAGCAGCCCCCCTGATCGAGCGGCTTCGCCGCGAGTTTCCAGAAAGAAGAATCGAGCTGGTTGTTTGTTCGCAGAACCTGGGAATGAACCCCAAGACGAGCAAAGTGCTGCAGATGATTCCTGCCGCGCGGTACGATTATCTGGTGATTAACGATGGCGACATCCGGGTTGAAAGGGACTATCTGTCGCACCTGATGCGGGGATTCCGATCAAAACAGATCGGCATGGTAACGTGTCTTTATAGCGCATCGGCCGCCAACTCCATTGGTTCAAGGCTGGAGGCTCTGAGCATCAGCACTGATTTTGCGCCCGGCGTGCTCGCGGCGCGTACTTTGGAGCGCGGACTACATTTCGGATTTGGAGCGACTATAGCTCTGCCTCGCGCAGTTCTTGAGAAGATAGGCGGCCTGGAATCATTGGTTGACTATCTCGCCGAGGATTACGTGCTGGGAGCCCGTGTGGCGCAGGCCGGGTTTAGGGTTGAAGTTTCCGACCAAAGCGTAGAAACTTTTCTGCCGGCCTATACGTGGACCGAATTTTTTCAACACCAATTGCGGCTAGCGCGTGGCATCCGCGACTCACGGCCCTGGGGTTATTTTGGTTCTGGCATTACTTATCTCATTCCCTGGGCCATGATTACAGCAGCCCTGGCTGGAGGCGCAAAGTGGTCACTGCTTCTGCTGGCTGCTGCCCTGGTATTGCGCTTTACCTCAGCAATAACGGTCGCCGCCGGTGTTCTGCACGACCGGCAAATCTGGCGCGATTTCTGGCTGCTCCCCTTGCGCGATTGGGTGGCCGCCACCATATGGCTCGCGAGTTTCACCGGACACAGCGTGACTTGGCGAAATACCGAATACGTCTTAAAAGACGGCAAGCTGCTGCCTAAAACACCTGCTGCCCCGGAATCGCAACATCCAATTTCCTGCTCGAGTCCTAAACAGTAACGCAAATCTGAAGTTTGAATTGTTCCAAAACATCCAATAAAGGATCTTTTTTCTAAAGGATCTTTTTTCCGAAGGCTGAGATGGCGAGTTCGACGGCGAGGTCGGCGGTTTGATTGTGCTCGTCGATCACCGGGTTGACTTCAACGATTTCAAAACTCAACATGCGAGCATGGTCGGCGATGATCTCCATGGCCAGGTGGGCTTCCCGGTAGGTGGCGCCACCGCGCACCGGAGTACCTACACCGGGGGCATCTTCAGGGTCAATCCAATCCATATCGAGCGAGACATGGTAACCAGCGGTGTCACGTCCGGCGAGGCGCAGCGCCTCTTCCATGATGGCGCGCATGCCGCGCTCATCGATGTCGCGCATGGTAAAAACCTCGATGCCGGCTTTGCGGATGTTCTCTTTTTCCGCGGCGTCAATGTCTCGCGCACCCACCAGTACGCAATTTTCGGCTGCAACTTTGGGAGAGAAATCGAAAATATTAGCGAGTTCCGGTGGACCAAGCCCGACAAGCGCGGCCAGGGGCATGCCGTGCACATTCCCACTGGGAGAAGTTTCCGGAGTATTCATGTCGGCGTGGGCGTCAATCCAGATTAGGCCGATCTTTTCATTCTTGCGCCGTTCGAATTCGGCAACGCCCGCCACGGTGCCGGCTGCCACCGAATGGTCGCCACCCAGCACTAAAGGAATTTTGCCTGCTTCCAGCGTTTTCACGATCAATTCCGCGTGCTTGATGCAGGTGGCGGTGATCTCTTTCAAATACTTCGCGTTGGGCTGGCCTTCTTTCTTTTGCTCGGCAATGGCAACGGGGATATTGCCGCCTTCTTCGACGTCGTGGCCGAGGGCTTCCAGGCGAGCTTCAAGTCCAGCGACCCGGACGGCGGAGGGGCCCATATCCACGCCGCGGCGCGACTGGCCCAGGTCCAGAGGCACTCCGATGACGCGGATATTCTTGCCATGGGAGCTCTTTGCCGTTCTAACCGGCTTGGCGGCAACGTCTGGCTTCTTCTCGATAATTGCGGTCTCAACCATGCAGCATCCTTGCCTATCCTATTTCATCCACCGGAACGTTTTACCGGTTTTAAGCAGTGGGGAGGGGTACTACCCGGGCTAGTCCCTCAGTCTGTTAAACCCTTCACCATCAAGCATATAAGGTCGAAATAAGATGGACTAGCGGGCAAGTGCATTCTGTTAATTCTGCCACCTCTGAACCCTGAGCTATGTCTTTCAGACCTGCTGCCCACAGGCGTCTCAAGAAATAACACCTCAAGGAAAATGATGGGGCACAGTTCCCCACAATGCAATGATTTGATACCTTTTTGTCTGACTAGAGTACCGCAACCATAACTGGACCATCCTCACCCGGATCAGGGATAAATCCTGTTCAAGGTCCTCGCGAACGGAATCGTTTCTCTTACATGTTCGAGGCCGCAGATCCAGGCCACCGCGCGTTCGATGCCCATGCCGAAGCCGCCGTGGGGAACGCCACCATATTTGCGCAGATCGAGATACCACTTAAAGGCCTCTTCGGGCAGTCCGTGCTCATGAATGCGCTTGAGCAACTGTTCGTAGGAACCGATGCGCTGGGAGCCACCGATGATCTCGCCGTATCCTTCGGGCGCCAGGACATCTACGCAGAGCGCGAGCTCAGAGCGCTGCGGGTCGGGCTCCATATAGAAAGCTTTGATTTTCGTGGGATAACGATGCACCATCACGGGCTTTTCGAATTTTGCGGAAAGATAAGTTTCGTCAGGGGAACCAAAGTCACCGCCCCACTCGAATTTCGCTTCCAGCTCTCCCTTGGCGTGTCCCTCTTGCAGCATCTTGACCGCTTCGTCATAAGTGATGCGCGGAAACGGAGCCGTGACTTTTTCCAGCTTACCGATATCGCGGCCGATGGTCTCAAGTTCCGGGCGACGCTTTTCCAGGCAGCGCTGCACGATGAAGCTGATGAAGCCTTCGGCCAAGTCCATGATGTCATCGATGGTGGCATAGGCGACTTCGGGCTCGACCATCCAGAACTCGGTGAGGTGGCGGCGGGTCTTTGATTTCTCAGCGCGGAAGGTTGGTCCGAAAGAATAGACCTTGCCCAGCGCCATGGCAGTGGCTTCAATATAAAGCTGACCTGACTGCGTCAGGAACGCCTGCTCATCGAAGTAGTTCACGGGAAACAGCGTGGTGGTTCCCTCGCACGCGGCGGGAGTCAAAATAGGAGGATCGGTGAGAGTAAAACCGCGCTCATCAAAGTAGTCGCGCGCCGCCTTGATGATCTCGGCGCGTACGCGCAGAATCGCCGCCTGGCGGGGAGAGCGAACCCATAGATGGCGATTTTCCATCAGGAACTCAATGCCGTGCTCTTTGGGCGAAATAGGATAAGGATCATTTTCGGGGACGCGCTGCACAACATCGACGTTGCTCACGTCGAGTTCATAGCCGCCGGGAGCGCGCTTATCTGCCCGCACCTTGCCCTGGACAATGACACTGGATTCCTGGGTCAGATTCTTGACGGCGTCAAACATCTCCGCAGGAACAGCGCTTTTGACGATAACGCCCTGAACGTTGCCGGTGCCATCGCGAAAGATAGGGAACAAAAGTTTTCCGCTCTCGCGCAGGTTATAAAGCCAGCCGCGCAGGGTCACGCTCTGGCCTTCGTATTTGCCGAGCTCTCGAATGGTGGTGATTGGATTTT
>QIAW01000451.1:560-3398 GCA_003225655.1 Acidobacteriota bacterium | reverse complement strand
TTGGGCTTGATCTGGCCCGAGGCAGTGACCGTCGAAGTAAGGTCTTGTGCCTTGACCTTGCCCATCTGTACGCCCACCACTCCCTGAGAGTTGTGGGCCACGGTCGCGCCTACAATAATGACCACGACCAAAACGATTCCGCCAATAATGAGGATTTTCTTCCAGTTCATGATTCCTCAACAATACAGTACGTAAGCTTGTCCCTGGAAGTTCCAGGAACTGTTCCGTGGCACACTTCAACCACGATTGGACGTTGCAGGATTGAAAGAGTCTTGCGCCAATAAAAATTATATTCGGATTTGCTCGACAAGGAAAGAAAACGGCAGCCTAAAAGCAAGCCGGTTGTTCCATTTCGAGACCCTCATCTCGGCGTGCCATTAACAAGGCTGCAAATGGCTCCATTTGCTTTTTTGGCGGTACTTTAAAGCTACAATTGGAACGCCTAAATCCCCCATTTGCTTTGAACCCACTCGTTTGCTCCTCTTTAATTTTCACCCACCGCAACTCCTCCAGACCAGAGCAACTCCAGTGTGGCCAGAGCTGCTGGGTGGACCTTCAAAGCGGGCATCTTGCACGAAAATCAGGCATCATTCTTAAAGTGCGATAAAAATGCCGGTTAAGGGGAAATCAGGGGCAGAAATATAAGGCTATTTATCCCTCCGACAGCTTGCTTTTGGAGACGATTTGAAACTACAATTTATGCACCTGAACTGTTTCTCTGGAGCGACTTTCTTATGTCTTTTGACCATTCTTCATTCCGCTTTTCGGCTCTCATTTTAGGGTTGTTTCTTTTCGCCGCACCAGTTTGGGCGCAATCTTCCGACAATAATTCCAAGGCCCAAGACTCCGATAAGAAGCAGGTCAAGAGCAAACAAGATGAAGTAGATCCGCTCAAACGCCCGCTTACACAAAAGCAAAAAGAGCGAAACTCGAAGGCTCTGAAGATAGAGATTGGCCAAACCTACAAGAAATGGCTGAATGAAGACGTTCGCTACATTATTACTCCCGAAGAAGAGCAGACTTTCAAGCAGCTCTCCAACGACGAGGAGCGCGACGTATTTATTGAGAATTTCTGGCTGCGCCGCGACCCTACCCCCGACACTCCTGAGAACGAATTCAAGGAAGAACACTACCGGCGCATAGCCTATGCCAACGAGCATTTTGCAGCCGGCATCCCGGGCTGGCGGAGCGACCGCGGGCGCATGTACATCCAGTACGGTCCCCCCGATGAAATTGATTCCCACCCTTCCGGCGGGACCTATCAACGCCCCATGGATGAGGGCGGCGGCTCGACTTCAACGTATCCTTTTGAAGACTGGCGCTGGCGCTATATTGAAGGCATTGGCCAGGAAGTTATCGTGGAGTTCGTAGATACCTGCCAGTGCGGCGACTACCACATGACGATGGACCGCTCTGAAAAAGACGCGCTGCTCATGGTGCCCAACGCCGGCCTGACCTTCTCAGAAGAGATGGGGATGACCAGCAAGAATGACCGCTTTACGCACGCCGGTCTGGAAAGACTGGGCCTCGACCCCGGGCAGCAGGGAGCGCAAAGCGGCAAGGAATTCGACCGGCTGGAGCAGTTCTTCAAACTGCAGCGCCCGCCGCAGATCAAGTTCAAAGAGCTGGATGAAATTGTCACCCACAAGATCAGGTATAACCTGATGCCGTTTGATGTGCGTTCAGATTTCGTCAAGGTGACCTCAGACACCGTGCTGGTTCCGGTCACGGTCCAGGTTCAGAATAAAGACATCACCTTTGAAAACAAGGACGGTGTGGCCCGCGGTCTGGTCAACATCTATGGACGTGTCACCACCATGACCGAGAAGATCGCCCAGACCTTTGAAGACACGGTCGGTATTGATGTGCCCGGTGAATTGCTGGAAAAAACCATGCAGAACCATTCTATTTACTGGAAGGCCTTGCCTTTGCGTCCAGGCCGCTATCGCATGGATATCGTTGTGAAAGACGTGAAAGGCGACCGCGTCGGCACCTGGACGAAGGCGCTGACGGTGCCTGACTTCGGCGACGAAAAGCTGGCCTCGTCCACCCTGATCCTGGCTGATGTGATGGAAAAGGTTCCCTCCAAGAGTGTGGGCGCCGGCAACTTCGTCATCGGTGATACCAAGGTACGGCCGCGGGTCGAGCATTCTGACGGCAAGCCGGCGAGCTTCAAGCGCGAACAGAGAATGAATTTCTGGATGCAGGTATACAATCTGGGCATCGACGGGCAGAGCAAAAAGCCATCCGCCACCATCGAATATGACGTGGTCAATACCGCTACCAATAAGCCGGTGGCGCATATGGTCGAAACCACAGAACAGATGAGCAAGGTCGGCGAACAGATTACGCTGGAAAGAAGCATGCCCCTTACCTCATTGCCGCCGGGAACGTATCGGCTGACAATCAAGGTGAACGACAATATTTCCAAGCAAACCATCACCCCTTCCGCGAACTTCGCGGTCGAGTAATATCGGGTAATTTGGTTGCGGGTGTTCGAGCCAGGTCTGAAAAAGGGAGTTGAAAGCATGCGTCCAAAGATGACATTCATTCCGCTCCTGATGCTCGTGTGGGCCACGATGCTCAGCGCCTTCCCTCACGAGGGAGCCATCGTGGGAACGGTGCGCAGCACCGGCGGCGTGCCCCAGATGGGCGCGACCGTTGAAGTGCTCGCCGGCGTCGAGACTGCCATGACGGTATTTACCGACGACCATGGGCGCTATACCGCGCTGGGACTTGTCCCCGGTCATTACCAGATCAAAGTTACTGCTGCTTCTTTTCTTCCCGCGCTGCGTGAAAACATCATTTTGCACTCGGGATCGAAGCTGATCGTCAACC
>QIAW01000451.1:0-492 GCA_003225655.1 Acidobacteriota bacterium | reverse complement strand
GGCGAATCGTCCTATCTTGCGCGTCTACGATAATGGGCCGCTTGTGGTGGTTTCCAAATCCGAGGACCAGAATGACCGCGTGCTCAAGGCCCGTGTAGCCTTTGTTGCCGGGGCTTCCAATGACGGTCTGGGAAGCGCCGCCGATGAAGCTACCTCGTTCCGGGTGGAAAAATCCATCTTTTCCGCTGGAACCCTGAGCTTCAACGGAAATATGGCTGGGACCGGCAACTGGAACTCGCTGCCCACCGTGCTGCATGCTTCCTACCAGCATCAGACCGCCGATGGCCACAGGCCTGAAGTCACTTTCACCATGAGGCGCTTCGGCGTCCTCGATAGCGGTGACCAGCGGGCCGCCCTGCAAGCCCTCGCTCTTACGTTGTCTGACAACATGCAGGTGATGGATTTTGCCGAGATCAACTACGGCGCCGAGTACCAGACCATTCAGTATCAGGGCAGAAATGCTGCCTTCCGTCCCTTCGGGACTTTGGATCT
>QIAW01000457.1 GCA_003225655.1 Acidobacteriota bacterium | reverse complement strand
CTGCTCTGGGCTAAAAGGCCCGAAAAAGGTGATCATTCGCGCGGAACCGCCTTCCGTGCTACCGTTTGCAGCTTGCTCCAACATTCCCAGCTACTGCTTCTTCTGAAATCATTTGGCGCTTTGTATGTTCCGCTTAAAACCCATCGTGGCAGCATGCACGTGTGTCCTTATATCGCGGCCAATATTGTCATTATGAAACTAATGAATGGAGAAACTTCGTGAACAATCGCACAAAAGAGGCGGCACGCATCGCAATGCTCGGATTATTGTTGGGATGCTTTTGCACTGGATGCAATGACGGCGTGTCTGTACCAGGCGATTGCCAGAAGTTCCTCGACCAGTTTTTTCAGGCGCTTAAATCAAATGATGTCTCAAAACTACAAGAGATTTCTATTCCGGAGAGCGCGATGGAGTTAAGCGGAACGCCGCCAGCGGTAGCGGACCGGATGCGCGAAGACCATAGGCGGATGGACAAGACTCAACTTGAAAAAATAAAGCAAATGTTTGGTGATTTCGACAGTTACTCTGTGCAAAGCGTGAAATCGAGTCCAGTCACCGAGGCTGACTTGCAACCTGTGAACATGCAGGACTCAAAAGAGTTTTCGGCAGGAACTCATACTGTGATTATTTGTAAGGCAAAATTCTCAAGAGCGTCTGGGCGGTTTGGTTTCGAACTCATCAAAAAGACCCCTGAGTCGGAGTATTTGTACGAAGCTTACCGTTTTGAAGCACAATGATCGAGAGAGAGCTTCTAAAGATTGACTGCTCCCCAGGGATTCAAACCCCGCTATGCTGATCCAAAATCAGTTGTCCTACAATCCAGGGAGTGCGCGAAGCGGCTCATTGTTCTGCGGGCAGCTGCTGGTCGCCGTGGGGGCGGGCAGACTGGTATTGGTTGATGGAGTTGGAGGTGGAAGCGGCGAAGTTAGCGTCGCCGTTGTAGTCCACCGTAAGCACATGCAGGCCGACTTGGCCGAGGGGTGGCGAGCAGTTGACCGCGCCGTTGACCAGAGTGAGCGTGGCAATGGCCTTGCCGTTGTCGCGGAGGATGACAGTGCCTGTCGGCGTGCCGTCGCTCGAGGCGACGGTGATGGTCAGAGTCGCGATCTGGGTCAGGCTTGTGGTGCTGGCCGGGAGGTTGACCGTCTGGGTGAGCACGGCGGAGGTGCTGCCGTTGAAGTTGGCATCGCCTTCGTATGACACAGTGATGCTGTGGGCGGTGGCCGCCAGCGCGGTAGTAGTCAGGGTGGCGCGGTGATTGACCAGAACAGCGCTGCCCAGCGAGCTGGCCCCATCCAGGAAGGTGACCGAGCCCGGCGGGGTACCGCCGCTGGAGGCGACGGTGGCAGTGAAGGTGACCGAATCGCCGACGCTGGAAGGATTGCGCGAAGAGGTCACGCTGCAGGTCGAGCTGGCCTTATTGACCGTCTGCACCAGTTGCGGGGAGGTGCTGCCGGCGAAGTTGGCATCGCCGGCGTAGACCACTGTGATGTTGTGCGTGCCGACGCTGAGCGCAGCCAGCAAGCCAAATTGGCCTTCCG
>QIAW01000456.1:5286-5740 GCA_003225655.1 Acidobacteriota bacterium | reverse complement strand
CCGAGGGTACCGAGACCGCCAGCCTTGAGATCCATGACGTTGACTAGGGCGATGAAGTGCACGCCTTTTTTATCAAAGCTGTACCAGCCCCGGCCTTTGCTCCCCTTGCCATAACGCTCGAGAAACTGCTTGCCGTCATCGCCCAGGACGTCGTGCTCACCGGGCACAAAGAACGCATCTTTGGGCGTGGCCGCCTTCAGCAACTGGTCTACGGTATCGAACTCCTCGGGTTTGGAGAGGTGGCTGATATCACCGGTGTGAAGGAGGAATTCCGGGAGCGAGGGCAGCGCATTGATTTTATCGATTGCCGCCTTCAGCGTAGCCACCACGTCGGGATTGGCGGGCTTGTTGAGGCCCATGTGGCTGTCGCTGATCTGCACGAAGCTCAGCTCCCCCTTCGCACCGATGGGAATTTCTGACGGGCGACTGAGGCTGTAGGAAGTAAGCACTCCGC
>QIAW01000456.1:0-5255 GCA_003225655.1 Acidobacteriota bacterium | reverse complement strand
CCGCCCTTGAAAAGGCACAGGGCCCCGGTGCCGGCCCAGGCCATGCACTTCAAGAAACCTCTGCGGTCGATTCCGTCATGGTTGTGGTCGTGTGAGATTTCGTCTTTTGCCGTGTCAGCCATTTTATTTTCCTGCTCCGTTGTGTATTACCGTCTATGTCATTAACTCGGAGCGGGTGAAAATATTCCCAGGAGTGGAGATTTTTTATTGCAGAAGGGAAAAGTAAAAAATGGTTTAGAGATTGTTTTGGCTCTGTTGACATCCTAACAAAGTTCAAAACTCCCATACGGAGAGTGAGAAATTCCCGTTGGTCCGATTTAAGTCGCTGGTAGTTCCAATCTCCATCGGCCAAACAAGCGCTAGAACGGGACGGCGTGAATCACGGATTCTTGATGATGCGATAGGCGATGATTTCGTAATTGCGTGCGGAAGGCTTCTTTTCAAGCAAAACTTCAAAATAGGGTATGCGGTCGGAAATGCCGATGCCCAAGTGAGAATAAAGCCTAGCCATTGCCGTCTCATCGGTCACCAAGCGCCCGGCGCCATCGATGCTCGCCAGGCTAATACCAAAAAGCAGGAGCGCATTGCCTTTTCCACCGGGCCGCGGCACGCAGGCAACCAAAGCGTAGGTCTCCTGGTGGTTCTCGAAGGTGTAAACCGGTTTCTCTCCGGGCTGCGGTGAGGTGTTGACAATTGAGGCTTTGCGAATCGAGTCATCGTAACGATGCCTGAAATTCAGGCGATCTTCAAACATTGCTACCCAGGGATTGGCGCGCTCGTGCCCCAGCAGAATAAAGTTACCGGGATCGTCGGAATCCATTTGCACCTGCCGGGGCGAGATTACCCGGAAGGGAATTTGATAGTGCTCGGAAAGAAACGAGAGAGAGTGGAGAATGGGACCGTCATTTGGAGTTATGGCTCCCTGGCTGGCCGCCTTGGAGACGAAATAGTTTATTTTTTGGTCCTTGATCAAAGGATCGATCAGTGATTTGGGATAATCGTGGCTGGTGTACTCCTTCAAAGGCACATTACGTCCCAGCACGTCTGAAATGACAATGAGGTTAAAGTCAGAGGGAACGACCACCGTCGGCCGCTCGTTTTGAAAAAATTGCGTCCAAAAATGGTTGAGAAAAGGTGTTGGCTTTGCCGAGCCTTTCCGCAGTTGGACATTCTGGTAAGCAAGCCACGTGCAGGCGGCCACAGCAATGACCAGCAGGGCCGCCAGCAGGAGCTGCGAGAGCGATCGCGCCTTCTGTGCCGGATGCAATATCTCTACCTTCTGAGGATGGCCCACAATGGCCGTTGCCGATGGTGCAACCGGCACCAGTTGTCCGTTAGAGCCAGGCGCTTGTTCCCTGCCCCCTTCTAAAGGTCCGCGGGGGTTAAAAATGGGGAGGTAGGAACCTCGCGGCAACTCCATGACCAACGGCTCGTTGCGGCCCTCAGAGAGGAAATAATATTTGAGTCTCTTGCGCACCTCGGAGGCCTGAACGCGGACCACGGTATCAGAGCTGGTGTCATACCCTGACGGCCGATTAAAAACCGCGACGCCAACCTGCTGCTCCGTGAGCGGCGAATGTGGCTCCCGGAGAGCACACTGGGCAAGGTAAACAAGAAGTTCTCTTAAACGAGGAGACTTGGCGAATGATTCGCTTGCGGTTATGCGGTTGACTAGCGCCCGTCGGGGATCATTGAGCAATTCCACGAGTGGCTTCTCGACTTCAGCCATTGCGGTCTGCAATTATCCCACGCTTTCCCACATCTGGTCTAGCTCAAACCATGCGGTTTGAAGCACTTACCGAAGGCGAATCTCCGAGAGTCTTATGGGACATCTTTGCTTACGGTAGCTTCGCGATTTCTGTCTTACATCGCATTTCCATTCTGAACCAGGAAAATCCCATATTGGCACGCCAATGACAAAAGTAATATTGCCAACATCGTAACAAAAAGAAATACTACTCTTGTTTCACCTTACCCTCCAGGTTCAAGAATCGCCCCCCAAGAGATGCCCCCTAGTCGATCACTCAATTCAGAGAAAGAGTATGCGCAAACAAAAAGGATTTTCCCTGATCGAATTGCTGATTGCCGTGGCAATTGTGCTGGTCATCGCAGCCATCGCGATCCCGAACATGATGCGCGCCCGCATTTTGGCCAATGAAGCTGCGGCGGTATCTGGAACACGAACGATGATCACGGCAGAGATGCAATATCAAGCTTCCTATCCGAGCATAGGATATGCGCCCACGATGGCGAACCTGGCCGGGACCTCGTGTGCATCCCCCAACCCGGCAGGTGCCTGCCTTATCGACCCAGCCATGGCCAATGCCATTTCACCAACGAACGCTAAAAACGGTTACATCTATGGAGTAACGGGTAATGCCATGGGGTTCAGCGTAGGCAGCTATCCGGTCACCGTAGGATTCACCGGCGACCGGTCATATTGCGCCCTTGAAGATGGGGTGATACGGGAAGATGGCAGCGGGGCCAACAACAATACAACCTGCGCGTTCGCGTTGTTGCCACAAACACTGGCGCATTAATTTCATTTTTTTGCCGTTTCGGCGAACCACAAGCCGCAATCGCGATTTTCTTTGCCGGGCTGATGCGATAAGCAGCAGAAAACAGTCGATCTGATTTTTTGCCTGGAAAATAATCTCTTCTGGCAACCTTTCATGGGCGAAACTTTTTGTCACTTCCGAGTTCGGAAGAAAATGCGAGTCTCTGCTTGCGTTTCATCTAAGTCCCCATTTTTCAATCTTCTAGGGTGGCACAAAACTTGCATATCCATTCCTGTTCCCTTCCGCTAGGCAGCTCGCAAATTATTCCAGGAGGTGGAAGGATGATGGGCAACCCGAAGAACAAACGAGACAGTGAACTGTACCAATTCAATACCGGCTCACGAACTCCTGATGAGGAACAGCAGCACAGCGGAGAGACCGCCAGGATCTCGGGAATCTATCGAATCGTGCGTCATGCTCATTTTCCGGAGAAAGACTTTTTCATGCGAAAGAACAAAACGTTTCCCTCTTGCCCGATCTGCGGCCAACAAATCGAGTTTCGTCTGCAGAAGAACATCGTTCACATTACTGAAGACCCTGATTTCCAATAGTTCCGCCGTGCGATGCGATCGGCAGTTTTGCAGACTGGGCGTACTTGGTCGCACCTTCGAGAATCGAACCTGAGAACCGCCAAGAAAATATTTTGCCCGCGAACTGGGGAACAATGCGGACCACTTACCCCCTCATCCTATGTTGAGCCAAGGCGCATCTGAGCCGGGTAGCTCACATGTGACTATCGGCACAAAAGAATGAGGCGGAAGCTTGTCGCTTCCGCCTCGTTTTTATCTACTGAGAATTATGCGCTTTGATCAGAACTGCAGTTTCAGACCAAATTGCATCTGGCGCGGGTTACTGCCATTGGCGACACCGGTGACCTGGCCTCCGCTTGCAAGACCAATACGCTGTCCTCCAATGGTGGCAAAGTTATTGTTTCCCGAGATGCTGCCGCCGGTTTGACTAGCTTGACCGACGGTCAACGTATTGGGGCTGGCCCAAGACTGCATGTTGAACAGATTGAAGACCTGAGCTTCGAAGCGAACATTCCATCCTTCGCGGGGCAGAGGAATGCTCTTATAAAGAGCAAAATCCATATTCGAAACCGCAGGCCCCCTGAAGGTATCGCGTCCCAAAGTCCCGAATGCTCCGGAAGGAACAGCAAAAGCACAAGGGTTAAACCAGTTGGTGCGATTGTGCACCGAAACAGGCGCAAGACCATGGCGCTGTCCAGTTGGATCAGTGGGATCCACTTGGTTTGAGGCCAGGTGACACAACGGATCAGGGTTTGCCATCACTGGCCCAGGTACGAAAGGGTCAGCAATGAGATTCGGCCGAGCGTAAGCGGAGGGGGGGAATCCACCCGTCGATCCGCCGATATTGGCGGCATCGCCACCGATCTGAACCGTGTAAGGTTGGGCTGTCCGGGCCTGGAGAATTGCATTGGCCTGCCAGTTGCCTATGATCCAGGAGAGCGGACCACTCTGCACCCATTTCTTTCCATGCCCAAAGGGAAGCTCATAGAGCGTTGCCCAGGAAAGGAAGTGGGTGATGTCGTAGCCGGAAACAGCCCGGGCCGAGCGCATATCAAAGTAGTTTTGGACGGCTGAGCTGCCACCATCACCGTTCTCTACGTTGAAGAAGCCGCTGCTGGTATCGATGGATTTTCCCCACGTATAGGCGAGCGACGACTGCAGACCATTAACGAAGCGCCGCTGCACCTTGACCTCAAGCGCATTGTAATTGGAGGTTGCAATGCTCTGGGTATAGCGCAGGTTAGAAGTTACCCAGGGCATGGGCTTTAAGGCATCGATCACTGCCGCGGGCGTGCCGTTGGGCGAAGCGTGACGGGCAGCATTGGCCAGACCAGTGTAAGCCAGCCGATGATTGGAGCTGCCCACGTAGGCGATGGCGAACATAGTGCTGGAGGTTATCTGGTTTTGAATTTCAAAGTTCCACTGGTGGGAATAACCATCTTGAATATGTGGGTCATCCGCAAAGGTGTTCACCGGATTCCAGGGGTTGACTTGCGGCAGCGGAGTTGGGAAGTGCCCATTGATCTGGTTGATCGTAGCCAGATTCGCCGGTGTCACGCCCGTGGGGTTCACCGTGCCATTGAAGGCAGTGGCATCAGGCCATACCGCCATCTCGAGATCATTCTGCGCATACTGGCTGCGAGTGGTAATGGCATCGTAGTAGAGGCCATAACTGGCATGAATGACAGTGTTATGGAAGAGCTGCCAGGCGATACCAATGCGCGGCCCGCAGTTGTCACGCACTCGCGGCGGCGCGAAGAAGCGCTTACCCGCCAGAACCACATTCCCGAAATGGGGATCGAGGCGAAAATCGCAAGGAATGGTTGTATTATTGCAACCCACATTGCTTGTTGGAGTGTAGAACGGCGCGCCATCGGGAATGCAAGGCGCTTTGCCTGCCACGCTGCACAAAGGCGGCAGGGTGGAAGCGCCCAGGATCCATTGATTGCGGAAAAGATCGAGAGCATTCCACATGCGGCCATCATCGGTGCGCGGTTGGGTGAGAGCATCCAGACGCAGGCCCAGACTCAGGGTTAGATTCGATCTGAGCTTCCATTCGTCCTGGATGTAAGGTGACCACATCGCGTAGGTAAATTTGACCGGTCCCCCGCCGAAAACGGGCAATTGACCCTGGAACTGATTGGGGAATCCCAACAAGGCCGAGGCT
>QIAW01000450.1 GCA_003225655.1 Acidobacteriota bacterium | reverse complement strand
AAGATTCGCTTCATTGTCTTGAACCTGGATGACCTCAATTATCCCGCAAGCGGGTTTTACCACGTTGCAAGCAACCCTTCAACCCTAGTTCTCTTTCCAACTACCAGTGATGACGCCCCCCGCGACTTTCCCCCGCCGCCGAGCGCTGAGAATCCTGATCGTTGACGATAATCTTGATAACCTCGTTCTTACCGCTGAGCTGCTGCGCACCCGTGGCTATGATGCCCTGACCGCGAGCAGCGCCGAAGCTTCGCAAGATATGATTCATCGCGACCCGCCCGACCTGGTGCTGCTCGATGTCATCTTGCCCGGCCGCAGCGGCTACGAGCTCTGCCACGAACTCATGGACGTCCCCGCCACCCGCCTCATTCCCGTGGTCATCATCACCGGCCTGAGCGAGCGCGAAGACCGCGTCCGCGGCCTTGAGGCCGGCGCCGACGAGTTCCTAAGCAAGCCGATCTTCGCCGAAGAGCTCTTCGCCCGCGTCAAATCGCTGCTGCGCATCAAGGAATTTACCGACGAGCTGGAAAACGCCGAGGCCGTGATTTTTTCCCTGGCACTGGGCGTGGAATCGCGCGATCCCTACACCGGCAATCATTGCGAGCGCCTGTCGCGTTATGCCAGTGACCTGGGGCGCTATCTGGGATTGGCCGAAGATTCTGTCCTCGCCCTCAAGCGCGGAGGCTATCTGCACGACCTGGGAAAAATCGTCGTGCCCGATGAGATCCTGAAAAAAGGTGTCAACCTCACCCCGCAAGAGTGGCTCATCATGAAGCAGCACCCCGTGACCGGCGAGAACATCTGCCGCCCGCTCAAGTCGCTGCGTATGGTGCTGCCTATCATCCGCCACCATCACGAGCACATGAACGGCTCGGGATACCCCGACGGCCTGCGCGGAGAAGAAATCCCCTTGCTGGCCCGCATCCTGCAGGTCGTGGATGTCTACGATGCCCTCCGCACCCAGCGTCCTTACAAGCAGGCCATTTCTTTCGACCAGACCCGCAGCGAAATGCTGCACGAAGCCGACACCGGTCTGCTCGATCCCATGCTTGTCAACGCCTTCTTTTCCATGCTCGACTCCAGCCAACAGGCGGCGTAAGAACAGTTTCGAGTTGTTGGTTTCAAGTTTCGAGTTTATTGAGGTTAAACCGCCGGCTGGCACAGATTCACGCCGTTGTTGTTTCATGCGAACCTGGGCGAAATGCGCCTTTCTCTGTGGTGATGCAGATCCGGCTATCTCAGATCCATGTTGACATCTCTTGCCTGAAACTGGAAACTTGAAACTGGAAACTTTTCCCGGCAACTCACAACATTACGGCCCTACAGCGGCGTCTAAGTTGCTGTGAATGAAGACAACAACGAATTTGTGAAATATAGCATCATCATTCCGGCATACAACGAAGCCGCTCGCATCTCCCCTACGCTGGAGAAGGTGCTGGCGCACGCCTCGCAACAGGGATGGCCGGCCGAAATCATCGTCGTCAATGACGGCTCGCGGGATAATACCGCCGAAATCGTCCGCGACTGGGCGCGTCGCAACCCAGCGGTGAAGCTGGTGGAAAATCCCGGCAACCGCGGCAAAGGATACAGCGTACGCAACGGTATGTTGCACGCCCAGGGGGACGTCCTGCTCTTCAGCGACGCCGACCTCTCCTCGCCCATCTACGAAGCCGGTAAACTCTTTGCCGCGCTCGAAAACGGCGCCGATATGGCCATCGGCTCGCGCTGGCTCAACCGCGCCCTGCAGACGGAAAAACAGCCGCTGCACCGCCAGCTCTTCGGACGCATCTTCAACCTGCTACTGCGAATCGTCCTCAACCTGAAGCAAAAAGACACGCAGTGCGGATTCAAGGCCTTTACCCGCCCCGCCGCCGACGCCATCTTTCCCCGCCAGCGCATCGAACGTTGGGGATTCGACCCAGAACTTCTTTTCCTCGCCCGGCGCCTCGGATTCCGCGTCGCCGAGGTCCCGGTAGAGTGGGCCCACGATGAACGTTCCAAAATCAACCCGATCAAAGACGGTATCAAGATGTTTTTTGAGATGCTGAATGTCCGCTGGAACTCGATCTTGGGCAGATACAAGGTTCCTCATCTGGCTCCCGCCCGATCCGGCGTATCCGTCACCGAAAAAACCGCCTGAGAAGCAGTCTTTCCCTCCCCTATTACTGTCAGTAGTTGGTTTGTTATGGAGCTGTTCCATTTCTTCTCGGCACCGGTGTAATTGCCGTTCGGCGGGGCCGATACACTTCGGGAGTCATCATCTTGTGTATGGCTGCAGGCTTTTCCATTGAGCAGAAGCCTGCGACAAAATTCAGATTGCAAAAGGGCGTGGGCAAGATGCCCAACGCGACAGCGGGCGAGACGCGGGCGCTACTTGTTAAACCGACCGACTACCTGCTTTTCACAAGGCTTGGAATGCTTTCGCCTTGGTGCTAAGCTAACCGCAAAATCTTCAAAGCTGCAGAATGATCAGAAATCCAAATTCCGCCGCCACCGCTGTCGGGGTTTTGATCGCTGCTCTCTTCATTGGGCTCAGGGTCTTTCGCCAGGTTCATCCCCATCCACTCACGCCTTACGATTCTTACATCGTCTTCGGTGCAGGAATCATCCTGGTCATGCTGCTGATGCGTACGGCCGTGGCAGCGACAGTGCCGGGAAGCTACACGTTTCCTGACGCAAGACCAGAGCAGTACCCGCAACTCGACCGCGCAACCTTCGACCGCTACGCCGCTGAGCTTGAAGGACTGGGATTTCAAAGGGCGCAGGACTTTTCACTGGTCGGGCAAGGAGGGGTTACCATTCCCTCCTTCTGCCGTCTTTATGTTCATCCACGAGAGAAGATGTACGCGGAGCTGGCACAGATTTTTCCTGCTGGACGCTCTCCCCTGCCGGTCCTATGTACGATGCAAACTGTATTTGACAATGACTGGTCGCTCGGCGTGGGCAACAATCAGCCGCAACCGGCGGCGGTATTCCTTCGCAACCCGCACGCCGTGGGGAAAGCGATGCCGGGCAAGTCCCCATTCGAGGTATGGCAGACCCATCGCGAATGGCGTCAGCAAATGATTCAGGACCTCAGTATTCAACCGCAGTCCGTCAGCCTGGAGGCCTACCGGGCCCATCAGCAAATTCGGGCGCAACAGCGAGCGGAGAGGGTCCGCAAAGGCTCATTTCTCGCAAAGCTGAGCATGTACTATAAGCGCCAAGTGTTGCCGGTCTATGAATGGAAAGGTGACTGGCCGAAGGAAGCGGAAAAACGTGGAGCTCCGGTTTTTGAACGTTGATCAAAAAACGGAACCGGTCAACAAATACAGGCAGATTTGAAGGATTTGATACAACTTTGCCCCACAAACTCAAAACCCAAACCTTGTGGCTTGGGCTTTTCATGAATCTGGCCTTAAGG
>QIAW01000070.1 GCA_003225655.1 Acidobacteriota bacterium | reverse complement strand
GTCTTCATGCACCTTGGTGACCTCGCGCGCCGCCTGTAGGGAAATGTAGTTATGGTCTGAGCCGGTATCCATCAGAAACAGCTTCGGAGGAAAGCCGTTCAGCGTGGTGGGAACCAGAAGCATGTGGTCAAAGCGGAAGACGGTGGTGTAATCCTCCATTTCGCGCGCCACGTAGCGGTCTTTGTCCTGGGCATCCTGGCTTTGGGCGTCTTGGTCTTGGGCATCCTGCACCGGGCCGTGGTTGCCTGCCTCGGCGCGCATGGATGACGCCACTCCGGTTACCGCCTGGCCCGCCTCCGGTGGATCATCCGGCCGCCGGGGCAATTCGCTCAACCTGAAAACCCGGCCGGGAAAATCAAGGGTAACCAGATAGTGGGAAAACAAATCTGTTCCAACAAGGCCGTCGTGGCCGGTCTTCTCCTTTGGCGCAACTGCCACCGGGCAGTTCCTGAATTCCAGCGGGCCAATTTTGATGGAATCGGCGTAGCCGATGTACAAGTCCGAGTCGCCTTTGTCGCCAATTCCCATAATTTTTGTTTGCGTCCGGGGCAGGATGCCCGCGCGCTCGGCCGCTCTTGGGCCCAACAGAATTCCGCTGTTGCCCGTATCCAGAAGCAGGCGCGATTTATGGCCATTGACCTTTACGTCAAGACCGTATCCGCCGATATATGGCGGGCTGAGGAACATTGGCCAGAGATAAGTTTCCATGCTGGCGGGGCCGGCCATCAGCTTGCACTCTCGCGCTGGCAGTTTCTCCTGCCGCTTGAGCGATTCCAGGTAGCCCTTGTACCCTGCCAGCAACCCGGCATCGTCAATGCTCGCGGCCGAGAGATATGCCGTAAGCGCTTTGACGCGCTCCGCAGGTTCCAGCGTGTTCAACCATCTCCATAGGATCTCGGGATCGTCAGGATCAAGTGCGTGTGCTTCTTCCAGCAGCTTCTTGGCGCCCGCATGCATTGAGATTGCCGAGTATACCCGCGCCAGGCCCAGATAGGCCCGCGCCTCAGGCGCCGCCGAATTTTTAACTTTCAGAAATTCGTCTTCGGCATCATGCATTTTTCCCTGGCGAAAATATACTTCGCCCAAAGCCACGTGCGCGACCTGGGAATCCGGCGCTGTCTTGACTGCCTTCGCCGCGCTCTTGTAGGCTTCCTGGATTTTCTCCTGTTTCAGATAGCAGCGCGCCGCGCCGGCGTAGGCTTCTGCGGAGTTGGAATCCTGCTTGAGAATTGCTTCATACTTTGCCGCGGCATCCTCGAACCGGCCTCTGCGGTAGAGGCGCAAGGCATCGCCGAGAACGGGTTCAACAGCCGGCATGGAGACAACAGCCATCGAGATAGCCACTGGCGCCGGGCCTTTAACTTGGATTTGGGGCTGGGGTTGTTCTTGTGAATAAGCGGCCGCGGTGATGACCAGCACAATCGCCGCGGCGAGGCGGCTGGGTTCCGCACTTCTTCCTTTTGGTTTTGGGATCTTTATAGACGAAGTTCTGTACACAAACACCCTGAGCGCAAATGTACCATTATTCCCAATTCGTGCATTTCTTGTTTATTTCTGCGCTGCGGCGGGTGGCTTCTGCGCCGTGGGAGGAAGCATGCCATTCAAGCGCAGATACATGGCAGCGGCGCCGTAGTGATCGGCGAAATCGTTGGTCAGCGCTATCAGCACCTGTGCGCTCGGCCCCTTGCGTCCGCGATTGAGCGCAACCACGTCGCCCAGCTTGGAATCATCGGCCTTTTGGAGCGCAGCCGAGCAGAAGTCGAAAGAGGCCTGCAGCGCCTGAACAAGTTTCGCCTTGGGATCAGTATCTTTCACCTCTGCCTTGGGTTCGGTTTGGTCAGAGATTCGCGAGCACAGGAAATTGTTGGAATCGATGATATGCGAGATCAGATGGCCAAATGTCATCTGCGCTTCCGTAGGATGAAAATCATATTTTTCCGCCGGCATCTCTTCCGCGGCGGCAACAATGTTCCTGGTCTGCCGCTCGACGATCTGGCGTACCGTGCTGGTGACCGGATTGGCAACGGTCTCGGGCGGCGGCTGGGGCTTCTCATCCTTTGTGGAAGCTTCTTTTGTGGAGGCTTCTTTCGCCGCCGGCTTCTCGGGAGCGGCAGGCTTTTCCTGGGTTGCTAATTTTGCCTCTCCAGACGATTGTTCCCCGGCAGCAGCGAACGTGGCAGCAAACAAGAGTATCGCGACGAAAGCCATAATTGAACGACGGATGCGCATAGGGTGATCTCCAAATTTCTGTGGGCATGAGATTAACACAACGCCGCCATGGCATGCAGAAAAGCTGCCAGATTATTTCCGCCTCCAGGTGGGCTCGCTCGCGGGCAAACCTTTGCGCAGGTTTGCGCGCGATAGGAGCACCTCACCTGGCGGCGGAGTTCAGGACGCAGAGAGGGTCTAGTGAGTCACTCTGGGGGAGGGCCGTCTCAACTGCGTCCTGAACAAACTTTTACAAACAGCTTTCAATGTAAAAATTTTTGGATTAGGCGAGAGTAAGAGATAAGACACCGAGATTCAATCAAAAACCAGAGTAGATGTACGATTTTCTGATCCTGGTACTAGGCAGGAGTTAAGGCAGACCTTACTACCCTCAAGCCAATATAATTTGTAATTCGCCTATGAAACGAATTGTTCTTCTTTTGCTGGCCGCCGCAGCACTCACTTCATGCCGCAAACTGCACTCGCCGGGCGTGACCATCACCACGGTGAACAACAGCCGGCAATCGGTCAACACCGTCGAAGTTGATTACCCTGGCGGATCGTATGGCTTTGGTTCACTGCCGCCGAGCGGCTCTCACGTGCGTTGGGTCAAAGTCACGGGCAACGGCCCGTTACGCATTGACTTCATCAACAGCACGGGCGAGCACCAGGCGAAGCCGCTTAGTTTACAAAGCGGAGATTCCGGCGCCGTGGTGCTGCATATCCAAAATGACGGGAGCGTTAGCTTCGAAGACAATCGCGGCTCCGAACCGCTTCTATCAATTCGTCACGGTCCTTGAAGCGGGCAGGATCGATGGGCTGGTGAAAAATTACGCGCGCGA
Organism: Acidobacteriota bacterium; assembly: GCA_003225655.1. Classification (GTDB taxonomy): domain Bacteria; phylum Acidobacteriota; class Terriglobia; order Terriglobales; family Acidobacteriaceae; genus QIAW01. The sequence continues at coordinate 2,206 of QIAW01000070.1, read as the reverse complement.
TTCCTGCGCGAATCCGGGTCTTTCCCTTGGGCATCATCTCCAGGCTGCCGAGAATCGTAACCGGCACAACAGGAATGCCGGTGTTAAGGGCAAGGTGGAATGGGCCTTTCTTGAAGGGTAAGAGGCCTCCATCGGTGGAACGCGTGCCCTCAGGATAAATCATCATATGCAGCCCCGATTTCATGACCTTGGCGGCCTTCTCAATGTTGGAAATGGCGGAGTCGCGATCGCTGCGGTCCACCGGCACCAGCGAAGCCATGCGCATGGCCCATCCTAAAATGGGAATGCGAAAGAGCTCTTTTTTTACCAGAATCGAGGTACGGCCCGGCAGTACCGGCACCACGATGGGCGCATCAAGGTTAGAGACGTGGTTGCACATGAAGATGCAGCTTCGCGAGCGCTCCAGCTCTTCTCTGCCCTCGGTTTCAACCTTGACTCCGGCAATCCGCAATGCGCTGGTGACTCCCCTCATGGCAAAGCGATAAAGAAAATCGGCCTTGCCGGTCACCAGAGTCCAGGGAAAGGTAATCAGCGCAGCTACCGGAATAAAAAACACCACAAAAGCCAAGGCAAGCGAGGTACGAATCACGGATGCGGTTGCTCCGCTTCTCCCGCGAGCCAGGCGGCGCGGCGTGCACGCTGCTGCGGCGTGACCTTGTCAGTCTCCGCGATGGAAACCTCGTCTTCTTCCCTGCTTCCCAGTTTGATCTTGATCTCGCGTGCGACGCCTTTGTTATTGTTGATCTTCAACTTCACAGTATCGCCTGGGTGCATGGATGCGATTGAAGTCTCGACGCCGGATGCGATCTCTTTGCCGTTGAGCTCCACAATCACGTCTCCGGAAACCAACCCTGCCTTTTGCGCGTCGCTGCCTGGATCGACCGCCGTCACCCAGGCTTGCCGCCTGAAGTCCCGTACCGAATCAAAGCCCACTGTGGGCACTTTGGTTTTGATCTGCACCAGCTTCAATCCCACCGTGGAGAGCAGTTCGTCATAGGGGAGCTCCTCCACGCCGGCCACGTAAGCGCTGAAAAACCAGCGGAAGTCCTTCCCCGTTACCGCCTCCACCGCCGCCCGCACGCCTTCAGAATCGTCGAAGAAGCGGGACTGCCTGGCGTAGTACTGGTTCATCCACTGGAAAACCTCACGCAGCGATTTCTGCCCGTCGGTCGAGCGCCGCACCGCCAGGTCGAGCAGCACTCCCAGAATTTCTCCCTTGTTGTAGTAGGAAATGCTGCGCTCGGGCAGGCGGTACTGAGAATATTTCTCCAGCCACGCATCCAGGCTCGAATCTTCCGCCGACTGAGTGCGGTGCGCCGGCCGGAGCTGTAACGCGCGTATCTCGTGCGCCACGCCAGCAAGAAATTCTTTTTGATCGAGAATGCCCACGCGTAAGAGCAATATCTCCTGCACCGTGTTGGTAACGCCCTCGCTGAACCACAACGCGCGTGTGTAGTTCTCATGCGCGTAGTCAATCGGCTCAAGCGATGCCGGACGTATGCGCTTCACGTTCCACAAATGGAAAAATTCGTGGGCGGTCACGCGCGGCAGCAGCAACGGATCCATCTTCAGGCGATCGGCCGAGAGATCAATGGTGGTGCAGTAGGAGTGCTCCATGCCTCCGCCTCCACCGTTGCTGCCGTGGGGAAAATGATAGATGAAAAGATACTCTCCGAAGGGACGGTCATCCATCCATGCCACACCGGCGGCCACGATTTTCTTGACCGAATCCTCCAGTGCTCTCATGTCATAATCGGCCGCGTCAGCATGGACGACGATGCGATAAGTTGCTCCGCCAAGCTGGAACGACGTCTCGCGAAAGCTCCCCAGCTCCACGGGTGAATCCACAAGCTGGTCATAGTTATCGGCGAGGAATTCGGGAAGGCCGGATGTTCCCTGGCGCGCCCGAGCCAGAGCGGTCGCCACGTGCCACTGCGAAGGAACATTCACGAAGGCAAGGGTCACTTGCGACCGGCGCGCATCGGTGGCATAGGCAAGCACCTCAGCCAGGTTCAGGAAAACATGGTCACTATTGAATTGAGCACCGTAAGGACCGGCCTGATCGGCAAAGATATCGTATTCCAGCTCGAAGCCGTCTTTAGCATCGCTGATGTGCCATGTGGTTTTGTCGATCTTGCGCACCGGCAGCGGATGATGGTTGAAATCCCAGGCCTGAACGCCGCGCACATTCTGGGCGAAGTCACGG
>QIAW01000446.1:2690-3969 GCA_003225655.1 Acidobacteriota bacterium | reverse complement strand
CAATGTGCGCACCGCGCTGTTTAACTGGCTCTTTGCCCGGCAGCAGGGCGGGACCATGATTCTGCGCGTTGAAGATACCGATGTGGAGCGCAGCGAAGCCCGCTACGAAACGCAGCTATTTGAAGACTTGAAGTGGCTGGGCCTGGATTGGGACGAGGGGCCGGACATTATCACGCAGCCCGGCGGCGGCCCGTATGGCCCATACCGCCAGAGCGATCGGCTGCAGATCTACCGCGATTACGCCGAGCAACTGCTGCGCGAGCACAAAGCTTACCTGTGCTTCTGCTCGGAAGAGGAGCTGGAAGCCGACCGCCAGCGCGCCATCGCCGAGCAAAAGCCGCAACTTTACTCCGGCAAGTGCCGCGCCCTCGATCCGGCTGAAGCGGAAAAGCGCCGCGCGACAGGAGAGCCGGCCGCCATCCGGCTCAGGATTCCCGAGCACCCGATTCGCTTTCACGACATCGTACGCGGGGATGTTGAGTTTCCCAATGAAGCGGTGAGCGATCTGGTTATCATGCGTTCCAGCGGCATTCCGGTCTACAACTACGTGGTGGTGGTGGATGACGCGCTGATGAAGATTACCCACGTGATTCGCGGCGTCGATCATCTTTCCGACACGCCCAAGCAGGTTGCGTTGTATGAAGCCTTGGGGATGCCGGTGCCGGAGTTAGCGCACCTTTCGACCATTCTCGGCCCGGACCGCGAGCGGCTCTCCAAGCGGCATGGAGCGACTTCCATCGCTAACTTCCGCGATATGGGGATCTTGCCCGAAGCGCTGATGAACTACCTGGCGCTGCTGGGCTGGGCGCCGAGCGGCGGCACGCGCGAGACCTTTACGAAACAAGAGCTGGTGAAAGAGTTCGACCTTCGCCGGGTTACGCCTTCGCCGGCTATCTTCGATATGGAAAAGCTGGCGTGGTTGAATCGGCACTACATCAAGCAGAGTCCCGCGGAGCGCATTGCGTCCCTGGCCCTGTCCTATTTTGTGAAAACGGGCCTGGCGCCAGAGAAAGACGTAGCAAGCTACGTCTCTACAGAAGAATTTTTGTGGTTTCAGAAAATGGTCGAGCTGCTCGCGCCCTACGTGGACCGCCTAGAGCAGTTGCCGGAGCGCGCCGCGATGATCTTTCATCATGATCCGAAAAAAGCGCTCGAGAATTCAGAAAACGTTGAAGTATTGAGATTGGAAAAGACCCCGGCGGTCATCGCAGGTTTCAGCAAGCGCATTGCGGCCGAGAACGGAGAAGTCACCGCGGAGAGATTCAAAGCGATTGTGAAC
>QIAW01000446.1:0-2681 GCA_003225655.1 Acidobacteriota bacterium | reverse complement strand
TTTCATCCCATTCGCATCGCCATCATCGGTTCGCACTCCGGCCCGGAGTTCGACAAATTGATTCCCATCATCGAAGCGGGCAGCAAGCTGGAACTGCCGGTGCATGTGAAGAGTGTGCGCGAGCGGGTGGAGGAGTTTGGGAAAACTTTCGCCGCAGGTAAGAGCTAATCACCACGGAGGCACGGAGACACAGAGAATTGAGTCATTTGGGCATTGAGTCATCGGGTCATTGAAGAATTGGGTAACTGTGTAATTTGGTAATTGTGTAATTCAGCTTGTGCATAAGTCGCAATTACTCAATTATTCAGTTATTCAATTACACAATTGCCCGATTACCCAATTCTTCTCCGCGTCTCTGCGCCTTCGCGGTAGAAAAACACATTCATCTCTGCAATAAATTTTTCAGTGCCTCGTTCAAGAACGGCTGTTGGAATTGGAAGCCGCTTTCCTGCAATCTTTTAGGCATTACGCGCTGGCTGGTGAGGACGGTTTCTTCCGCCATCTCTTTTCCGAAGAGCAATTTAGTTGCGAATGCGGGAACGGTGGCAAAGGCTGGGCGGTGGAGAACTTTGCCCAAGATCCGGGAGAATTCCGCGTTGGTTGCCGGATTAGGCGCGACCATATTTACAGGCCCATGCAACGACTCAGTCCTCAGGCAGTGCAGGATGACGGCAACGGTGTCTGCAATCGAGATCCAGCTCAGCCACTGGCGGCCGCTGCCGATTTTTCCTCCCAGCCCGAGACGAAACGGGGCCAGCATCTTCTTGAGCGCGCCTTCCTGCGGGCTCAAGACGACACCGGTGCGCAGATGAATGACGCGCCATCCGGCTTGTTCGGCGGGCTCGCTGGCGGCTTCCCACTCGCGGCAGGTTTCCGCCAGGAATCCCGTGCCCAGTTTGCTTTCTTCGGTAAGAGTTTCGTCTCCGCGACTGCCGTAGTAACCAATAGCTGAGCCCGCAATCAGGACGCCCGGTCTGGTTGTAGTGCGGGCCAGAGCTTCGCAAACATGCCGGGTTCCTACAACGCGGCTGTCGTGAATACGCTTCTTTTTTGCCTCGCTCCAGCGTCCGAAGATGTTTTCTCCGGCAAGATGGATAACGGCGTCGAAGCCGCCGGCCAAGCCTGGCTTCAGTGGTTGCAGCGGGTCCCACGCGATTTCATTTTGGGAGCAAACTGCGCCGGTTTTCAGGCGAGTGATGGTGTGTCCGTGGGAGGAGAGCGCCGGCAGCAGCGCCAATCCAATGGTTCCCGACATGCCGCTGGCCAGAATTTTCATGACGCACTCCTCCTGCTAAGATAGCGTTCTTCATGAATCTACCACTTCGGAATGTTTCGCTTCGCACGCGTGTGCTGATCGTGCTCGGTGTTGCCGTTTTCTGCGCTTTTGGGTTGGCGCTGGTGAAGCCCATTCCGCAGCCGTTGTCTTACCATTATTTTGCCGACCAACGCCAGCTCTGCGGCATTCCGAATGCGGGCAACACGGTTTCTAATCTTCCGTTCCTGTTTGTGGGCGTCTGGGGAATCATTGTCATTCTTCGCGGGCGCGCTCGGTTCATCGATGCTCGCGAGCGCTGGTTCTATCTGATTTTTTTCGCTGGAGTTGCGCTTACCTGCATCGGCTCCGCTTATTACCATCTCGCGCCCAACAATGACCGCCTGGTCTGGGACCGCCTGCCCATAACCCTGAGCTTCATGTCATTGCTGGCGGCAATGGTGGCCGAGCGCGTGAACCTCAAGGCGGGACTGGCAGTGCTCGCTCCGTTGTTGCTGCTGGGAATTGCCAGCGTGTGGTACTGGCATCTGACCGAGCAATGGGGACGCGGCGATCTGCGCATGTACGGTTTTGTGCAGTTCTTTCCCGCATTGGGAATTCCGCTGATGATGTGGCTGTTTCCGGCGCGATACACGCGCTCTTTCGATTTATTGCCGGCCGTGGGATTTTATGTGTTGGCAAAAGTTCTTGAGGCAGCGGACAAACGAATCTACGCCCTCGGAGAGGCCATCAGCGGGCACACGCTGAAGCACCTGGCGGCGGCTATGGCAACCGTATGGATTTTGCGGATGCTGGTTCGCAGGAAGCCGGTACGGGCTTAAGAAAGCCTTCTGGTTCGATTGTAAAGCGTCAAGGTGCGAAAACAGCCGTGCACACAGCTATAATCTATTATGGCGTGTTTGCGCCACCCTAGGGCCATCACCGTTTCTGCTGCATGGCGTCCCGAATTGGGGCTTGCCGGCACTCTAGCCATAGTCTTTTCATTTTCGCGATTGTCATTTTGCAGGCCAATATCTTTCACGCCAAAATTTTTCACACCCACATTTTTCATACCCACCAGGAGCACAGAATCCCGTGGCCACGCTTAGACATCAAATCGCCACGAACGTGCTGACGGTCACGAAATACCGCGACCTTCTGAAGAAGGTGCGCGCCAACCGCCCCAATGACGATCTGGAGATCATCCGCAAGGCCTACGATTACTCCCTCGAACACCACAAAGGCCAGTCGCGGGCCACGGGCGAACCCTTCCTGGTGCATCCGCTGGAAGTGGCCACGGTTCTCGCCGAGCTGAAGCTTGACCCCACGGCCATCGCTGCCGGGCTGCTGCACGATTCCATTGAAGACACCCAGGCCACGATCGAAGAAATCGAACACGAGTTCGGGTCCCAGGTAGCGCGCATCGTGG
>QIAW01000449.1:5445-7636 GCA_003225655.1 Acidobacteriota bacterium | reverse complement strand
GTGCGCTATCACGATGAAGAGTGGGGCGTGCCGTTGCATGATGACAGGAAGCTCTTTGAATTCCTCTGTCTCGAAGGCGCGCAGGCGGGGCTGAGCCGGGAGACGATCCTCAGGAAGCGCGAGAACTACCGCAACGCCTTTGATGGCTTTCGGCCTGAGGTCATCGCAAAATACAACCAGAAGAAAATCAATCAACTGCTGGCCGATGCCGGCATCGTGCGCAACCGCTTGAAGATTGTTTCGGTGGTTTCGAACGCCAGGGCCTTTCTCGCTGTGCAGAAAGAGTTCGGCAGCTTTGATCGATATATCTCGCAATTTGCACCACAGAAGGCAGGTAAGGCGCCCAAGGAATTGAGAGACGTGCCCGCCCAGACCACTGATTCTGACCGCATGAGCAAAGAGCTGCGCAAGCGGGGCTTCGGTTTTGTGGGTTCGACGATCTGCTATGCCTTTATGCAGGCGGTAGGTATGGTGAACGATCACAATGCGAAATGCTTCCGCCGCAAGCAGATATGAAGCAGGATGTCGTCAGCAGTAAAACAACCGCAGATTTCGTTGATCGCGCGGATAGTGGCGCCCTTATTTACATCCATGCCGTCCCCGCATATAGTTAGTACCCAAATTCTCATAGCCAGTGACTTGCGGGCAGGTCTGACGGCAAGTTATCTGCAAAAAAAGGTTTAGCTTGAATCCATCAGTGGCACAAAAGGGCGCGGCCAAGGCTCCCCAAGATACGAAAAAAGATACGAAAAAAGAGACGCCAAAAGACGCTTCCAAATCTCCGCGCCAAGACTACATTGCCGCTTTTGCGCAAGCGGTGGCACAGGTCATCTCTAAGGATTCAAACGAAAAACTCCTGTCGCACGTCCCCGAATCCCTGGTTGCCGATTTCAGTGCGCTACGCTCCGAGCTTTGGTTGTGGGACGTGGTTTCGAGTGCAGTATGTCTTTCACATGCCGCTGGGATAGAAGCCGAAAAGCCAGGCGAGAACGCCAGTCGCGGCGAGGGCGCCATCGCAAATGCCCTCCAGACGCGGCAGCGGCTGCAAAATGCCGCTTTGAGCTCGTTTCCCAGCGCAGACCAGGAGTTTGCCGCGCGTACCGGCCTACGCTATCTTTCCGCCTATCCGCTCGTTACCCAGGGGCAACTGCTTGGTGTGCTCGCCAATTACAGCAAAGACGCGGCAGATGACGAGCTGCTGAACTGGTGGGCGCTCTGCTCTGAAGTTTGCACCGTGGCGCTGCAACAGACGCTCAATCGTACTGAGAGTCTCAAAATTATTACCCAGCTCTCGCTGTTATTCGAGGCGACGCGCCTGCTGAATTCCACTCTCGATCTCGCCGAGCTGCTGGAGCTGATTCTGAAGATTGCCCGCACGGAGCTGAAGGCCGACCGCGGATCCGTGTTCCTGCTCGACCACAAGAACGGGGAGCTGTGGTCGATTGTGGCTTCCGGCCTTGAGCATAAGGAGATCCGCATACCTGTTGGCCGCGGCGTGGCCGGCATGGCGGCGCAGACGGGGAACACTGTCAACGTGGAAGACGCCTACAGTCTCCCCTACTTCGATTCCAGCTACGACAAAAAGTTCAACTACGTTACTCGCTCATTGCTCTGCCTGCCCATCCGCCATTTCGAAGGAAAGATCGTGGGCGTTATCCAATTGCTGAACAAGAGCGGCAGCAGCAAATTCACCAGCGAAGACGTTGATTTTCTGCAAAAACTTTCCGGCCACATGGCCATGGCGCTGGAAAAGGCGCGGCTGCATCGCGAAATCGTCGAGAAGCAACGGCTGGAAAAAGAGATGGCATTGGCGCGCAACATCCAGAGGAGCCTGCTGCCTGAGGCGCCGCCGGTTGTCCCCGGATACGAACTCGCGGTTCTCAACGAGCCCTGTTTCGAAGTGGGAGGCGACTACTACGATTTCCTCAATCTGGGACCACAGACTCTGCTGCTGGTCATAGCAGACGTCGAGGGCAAGGGCGTGTCTTCGGCGTTGATCATGAGTAATCTGCAAGCCACGCTGCGTGCCCTGGTCATGCATTTGCATTCGCTTGAGGTCCTGGCGCTTTCCCTGAATGAAATGATCTACAACGACACCAAGTCTGAAAAATATCTGAGCATTTTTCTTGGCCTGGTGGATACGCGGCGCAGCGGCCTGCATTACATCAACGCGGGACACGTTCCACCCATT
>QIAW01000449.1:0-5369 GCA_003225655.1 Acidobacteriota bacterium | reverse complement strand
ATGTTCTGGTCTGCTGCACCGACGGGATTCTCGAGGCAATGAACGCCCAGGATGAGGAATACGGCACCGAGCGCCTGGCCGAGTGTGTGGCCCGCCATCGCACGAAATCAGCGCAGGCCATCGTGGACGCCGTGTTGTCGGAAGTCAACGAATTTTCCCGCAGCGGAACTCATATCGATGACAAAGTGCTGATGATCATGAAGGTCACGCAAGCTGGCGCGGTGGAAACGGCTCAAACAAAAAAGGCGCCTATGTAGGTCCATTTTTGCCCTGAGAATTTTTCTCATCGAATTTTAATTTGAATTATTTCCAATCAGAGTAGATACTTGGCGGTTTATGCCCACAATATATACTTGCCGTCTATTACGTTCGTTGACCCTTCTTCTTGTGGTTCCTGGCTTGGTTTTCTTCTTTTCCCCTTCGCTCACGCAAGCGAGCAGCAACGGTGTTGTCATCAGTCAGGTCTACGGCGGCGGTGGGAACAGCGGAGCTACATTCAAGAATGATTTCATAGAACTTTTCAACGCAAGTACTGCCAGTGTGAGCGTGGACGGATGGTCGGTGCAGTATTCGTCCGCTGCCGGGACTGCGTGGCAAGTCACGCCGCTGAACGGTTCTATTCCTCCGGGACAGTATTACCTCATTCAGGAGGGCCAGGGCGCGGGCGGTACGACTAACCTGCCCACGCCTAACGCGACCGGCGCCATCAACATGAGTGCGACCGTCGGCAAGGTGGCCCTGGCAAGCAGTATTACTGCATTGAGCGGCGGTTGCCCAACCGGCGGCAGCATAGTGGATTTTGTGGGGTATGGCACGGGGGCGAGCGGCGCAAGCTGTTTTGAAGGCGCTGGTGCGGCACCCACGCTGAGCAACACGACTGCCGACTTGCGTCGCGGCAATGGCGCCCAGGATACGGACAACAATAACGCGGACTTTGCCACAGGAGCACCTAATCCACGCAATAGCGTGGCCGCGCCGACCAATCCCACGGGAACGGGCAAAGCAAATCCGGTTTCAGTGCAGCAAGGAAACGTAGTGCTGCTAACGGTCGCAGTTACTCCGGGATCGAACCCTGCCAGCACGGGAATCACCGTCACCGCAGATTTAAGCGGCATCGGGGGCACGGCAAATCAGGCTTTCTTTGACGACGGCACAAACGGCGATACCACGGCTGGCGACAGTACTTTCTCATTGGCAACGATGGTAAGCGCATCTGGAGCCCCTGGAGCGAAGACTTTGCCGGTGACAATTTCAGACCTCCAGGGCCGCAGCGGTACAGCGAGCATTTCTCTTACCGTGACGACTCCGGCACTGTCACTGGCCATTCATGACATTCAGGGTAGTGGCGATACCTCTCCGTTCGTTGCGGCACTGGTTTCGACGACAGGAATCGTGACCGGCGTCAGAAGCAACGGATTTTTCATGCAAGCGCCCGATGCAGCGGCTGATTCTGATCCCAACACCTCGGAGGGTATTTTTGTCTTCACCTCCAGCGCACCTCCTTCTGCTGCCGTGGCAGGGAACCTGGTTGCGGTGACCGGCACAGTGAGCGAATTTATTCCCAGCACCGATCCGAATAGCCCATCGTTTACTGAAATCGCCTCTCCGGCGGTTACGCTGCTCAGCACGGGGAATGCTTTGCCCGCGCCGGTCACCCTTACAACCGCAGATACGAACCCCTCGGGCCCAATCAACCAATTGGAAAAGTACGAGAGCATGCGCGTTCACGTGGATGTGCTTACAACAACAGGTCCCACAGGCGGCTCCGTCTCAGAGGCCAATGCCACTTCAACCTCCAACGGTATTTTCTATGGCGTGTTGCCCGGCATTACCCGGCCCTTCCGTGAGCCCGGCATTCAGGTCCCGAATCCGCTGCCTTCAGGTGCGCCCGCGAATGTGCCTCGTTTTGACGCCAACCCTGAGCTGCTTCGCGTGGACAGCGCAGCGCTGATCGGTTCCACCAAGCTGGATGTCACCAGCGGGGCAAGTGTTACCAACCTGACCGGTCCGTTGGGATACGCCAGTAGGGCCTACACGTTATTGACCGAACCCGGTCCAGGCTCGAGTGTCAGCTGAAATGTAAGCGCTACCCCGGTGCCCGCTGCCGCGGTCAATGAACTCACCATAGCTTCATTTAATATGGAGCGCTTCTTTGACACCGTTAATGATCCTGGCACCAGCGATGTTGCTCTCACGCCTCTGGCTTTTGGCAATCGCCTGAACAAAGCCTCTCTGGCAATACGCAATGTGTTGCAGATGCCTGACATCATCGGGGTTGAAGAGATGGAGAACCTCTCAACCTTGCAGGCCGTGGCTGATAAAGTGAACAACGATGCCATCGCTGCCGGCCAGCCGAACCCGAACTATCAGGCATATCTTTTTGAAGGAAACGATCCCGGCGGAATTGATGTGGGCTTCCTGGTAAAAGCCCGCGTCAACGTTGTTGACGCACAGCAGGTCGGCAAGGATACGACCTTTGTTCAGCCGGGCGGAGCCACAGCGTTACTGAATGACCGTCCACCCCTGGTGATGACCGCGACCGTGGCGCAGCCGGGATCGGATGTTTCCTTGCCGCTCACAATTGTAGTCAATCACCTGAGATCGTTGCTTAGTGTGGACGATCCGGTGGACGGAGCACGCGTGCGCGCCAAGCGGCAGGCNNNGTGTGCGACTGCAACGCCTTTGAATTTAATGATGGATATGTGGACATGCTGGGCGCCATTCTCGGCAATCCCACGCCGCCTGACCAGGTGGTCAATGCCAGTCCCGACCTGGTGAACCCGAATTTCACGGACCTAGTCACCACGCTTCCTCACGAACAACAGTACTCTTACGTGGAAGTCGGCAATGCGCAGGTGCTGGACCACATTGTCGTCAATGCTCCCTTGCTGGCGCGTCTCACGCGCTTTGCTCATGCCCGCAATGACGCCGATTTTCCCGAGGTGTATCGCAACGATGCCAACCGGCCGGAGCGCCTATCTGATCACGATATGCCGGTGGCTTATTTCAGTTTGCCGGAACCGACACCGCCGCCAGTCCTGACCTTGCCGGCGGATATCACCGCTGAAGCCGCCAGCCCCGCTGGCGCTACAGTTAATTTCATTGCTACGGCAAATGACTCTAAAGATGGAGCGATTCCCGTGCTTTGCGCTCCGGCCTCCGCATCCATTTTCGCTTTAGGCGCAACCACAGTGAGTTGTTCCGCCACCAACAGCCGTAACAAGACGGCAAGCGGCAGCTTCACGATTAATGTAGTTGATACCATCGCTCCTGTGGTTCAATGCGCGCTGCCTGATTCCGCCTGGCACGGGACAGATGTGAGCCTGGCTTGCACGGCATTAGACAGCGGATCTGGTTTAAAAGATTCAGCAGATGCCAGCTTTTCGCTCTCGACCAGCGTTGCTTCCGGTGCTGAAGATGCAAACGCCAGCACTGAAACCCGACAGGTATGCGATTTAATCGGCAACTGCGCTACGGCTGGTCCCATTACGGGAATCAAGATAGACAAAAAGCCTCCAGCGATTGAGGCTGACGCTTCGGTAAATGGCTTGCTCTACACCTCGGGCGCATGGACCAACCAGACCGTCGTGATAACTTTTACATGCAATGATGGCGGCTCCGGCGTGGCCTCCAATACCGCCCCCATCAGTATCAGCAGCGAAGGCGCGAATCAAAGCGTGAGTGGAAGCTGCTCCGACCAGGTTGGCAACACCGCGAACGCCGTCTTCAGCGGGATTAATATTGATCGCACGCGGCCAAACGCGCCCAGCATTTCTGTGATACCCGGGCCCAATGCGGCGGGTTGGAACAATGCAGCCGTATCGGTCAGCTTTGCTTCTAACGGAGATTCCGGCAGCGTGCAAAGTGGTGTGGCTGGTTGCTCACCGGCTGTTGTTCTCAGCGCCGAGACCGCAGGCTCCGTCGTGACCGGTACATGCGTGGACGTTGCCGGCAATATCAGCGCGGCAGCTTCAACCCAAGTCAAAATCGACACCACAGCACCGGCGGTTTCCCTCCTAGGAGTCACGAATGGCGCGATTTATGTGCTAGGTTCGGTTCCCGCCACAAGCTGTTCGACCACGGACTTGCTCTCAGGAGTGGCAAACCCCGCAGTTCTTTCCGTAACAGGGGGAAGTCTTCATGGCACGGGTAATTTCATCGCGACCTGTGGTGGAGCGTTGGACCGGGCAGGCAATGCTACGGCTCCGGTGAGCGTGAGCTTTAGTGTGGGGTATGTATTTCAAGGGTTTTTGCCACCGCTGAAACGGGGAACTTTCGGGGGAAGTTTCCGTGTTGGACAGACGATTCCAATAAGGTGGCGGCTCAAAACCGCGTCCGGCGCCTTCATCACAGATTTGAGCGCGATACGCTCGTTCGCAATTGCTCCGAACCCCTCATGCGCGTTGGGGGAAGAAGGCGCTCCGCTAAGCCTAGGTTCGGTGGGCAACTCTCGGCTGGAAATCGAAGGCAATACTTACGAATTCGAATGGCATACAAGGAGACTGGCCCATGGCTGCTATTCGGTATTGCTGACTCTCGATGACACCACTACTCAAACCACAATCGTAAAGTTGATTGCTTCGCGCCATGACGATGACGATAACGATGATGACGATGGAGACGGTCGCCGATAGCAAAAAAGCATGAAGCATACATGCGCCCGTTAGCCGTATCGTGATGTTTCTTGCTGGGACTGGAAGCTGCCAGGCGCTTCCAGTTGCTATTCGCCGGCCCTGTTGTTCAGCGGCAGTTTCTGCCGCGACCTGGCGCCCGCCCCTGCCATGCAGATTTCAGCCGCTCTGCGCGGAGTTGTTCATAGCCCCTCCTGGCCATCAGCCTCTCTGGACCAAGACGTCCTGAAGCTTTACAGACGCAAACATTAGGACTAAGCTTTTCCAGTTTTCACTTAACGCTCCTGGCAACGAGGTCCGCATATGTATCTAAAAACGTTGTTCGCAGTAGTTTTGTTGGGGATCGCAACCGCGGTCGCACAGAGTGGAGGCGCCGCCCATCTGGCATCCTCCATGATTTCTTCCACCGTCAGCGCCGCCGAGAAAGTTTCCACCCCGGCGCCCAACCCGGTCTCACGTCCCAAGTCTTTCGACCTGGGTGCGATGGATAAGACCGTAGATCCATGCGAAGACTTCTATCAATACTCCTGCGGCGCATGGCGCAGGGACAATCCAATTCCACCTGACCAGGCACGCTGGGGCCGCTTCAATGAATTGGCCGAATATAACCGGCAACTGCTGCATGAGATTCTGGAGAAAGCGTCCGCGAACGATCCTAAACGTGACCCCGTCACGCAGAAGGTCGGGGATTTCTATGCCTCCTGCATGGATGAGAAAACCGTCAATTCGCTGGGCAGT
>QIAW01000448.1 GCA_003225655.1 Acidobacteriota bacterium | reverse complement strand
ATCTCAAAGCCGAGTGTATCTCTGTAATGCTGTTGTGCGCGTTCGACATCAGCGACCGGCAGCTCCGGCACTGGCTGGCCAATCGAGTTCATTTTCCTTTTTGCACCCACAGAGCTCTCCTTTGCTCTCCTTATGCAACAAGACCACCAGCGCGTCCATTGAATACGCCAGTCGGCTTAGCGTTTTCTAGTAAGCCTCAAGCCGCGAATAAAGTAACTTCATGACTTAGACCGATATTGCCACCAGATCAAAAAGTACAACAGTTCATGTTTCGGTCGTTCGAGGACGGCTACGGGAGCGAATAATCGAAGGTCCAGGTATGTTTACCCTGAGCGTCGATATGGATGCCGAGCGAGCCAGTGAGTCCGGTCAGTTCTCCAGTGCCGGAATTGGGTACAACCATCACGCTCAGCTTTCCCGCAGAGGGGGCATCACTTTTCATCATGGTGGCGCGGTGCGAGAAGGTAAAGCTGCCCTGTCGGCCGTTAAGCTTGCCTGTCATGCGCTCAATAGCAACGTAGGCCATGGAGCCGGAGCTCGCGGTCGAGCCGGTGATCATTTCTCCATGGCTGACGCCTTCGAAGTCACCGTGCCAAGTCTTGTCGGAAGTGACCCGAGTAATGTCGTTCGCTTTCTCGAAGTCGGTTGGTTCGGCGGGAGCCATCTTGATGTCGAAAGAACCTTTGGCATGGACCATGTGCATCTCCTTCTGGCCTGCGAAACTCAGCGCAAAACTCATCACCGCCGCTGCCACTGCGAATCTCCCTCTCATATCGCCCCCGAAATGCAGCTTACAAAATTCGTAATCCGATGCTCTCCTGAAAATCAAAGATGCGAAAACTACACGGTTGTTACAAAGTGTGGCTGCTAAAAACTACCCTCAAGGAAGCTCTTGAGCATTTTGACCACGCCACTCCAGCCGCCGCGATAATCCTTACGGGCCAGGCGTTCATTTGCGAGCCCGCTGTGCGTGACTTTCACGCGAGTGCCGGCGGCATCCTTTATCAATTCCCAGCGGACTACAGTAGGGTGCTGTTTGTCGGCATGCCAATCAGCGACCCAGGTATATGCCAGCACGCGAGGAGGATCGAATTCGAGGATCTCGCCGTGGCATTCAAAAGCCTGTACCCCATGTACGGAAGCCGTTTCCTGCGATGTGAAATACCGGTAGTGGCCGCCGAGACGAGCGTCCATCTCCCAGTGGTGAACAGGACAGCTTTTGTCCGTGAACCAGCGCATCAGTTCTCCCTGGTCGGTTAACGCCTTGAAGACCCGCTCCGGCGGCGCGGCGATGCGGATCTCTGTAACCACCGAATCTTCCTCGGCAGTGCTCGCGGACTTGACTTCATCAGCCTTCATAGCTTTCGTGGGCTTGACTCTTTGGTTCGGGATGTGCGGTTGAGAGGCAGTGCCATCAGTAGTCCCTGCGCCGGGGCTCGCTCCACAGTGCTTCTGCTTGGAGATGCGCGCCGCCAAAGATCGAAGACTTGTTTCGTCACTTTGCCGTGATGGATGAAAGTCCAGGTCTCGGTATGGTGATGAGCGTCGAGCAGAGCGATAACGACGCTCCGCATATGGCCGCTGTCTGAATCTACAAGATTGGTGGCATCGAAGAAATCGAAGCTAATGGTCTTGCCATCGGGCGAAGCGGTGGCCTTCATGCGGGGCTGATTGCCGGCGCTGCAATAGTGAGTCACAAGCAGACTGTCGCCGTCGAGGTGAAACACCGAAATCATCTCTTCGGACTTAGGGCCGCCAACCACAAACTCGCTCAAGAGCGCGGAGCCTGCCCCCGTGTTGCGGAAGGATAGGTGGACGGGCTTGCCATCGGAGCTCTTGCCGCTCCAGGAACCAATGAGCGTCTTGAGTTGATCGAGTGATCTCTCCGCGGACGATTTTGCCCAGGCGGCAGTTGCGTTGAACTGCAGCAAAAGCAAGAGTGAAAGACAAACACGAATTGACCTCATGGCTAGGACCTCTGCTTTCTTCGGCGTTGAGACTTGGGAGGATTCTTCTGGCCGGTTTCTTTGGCGTGCTCTGCTTCGACAAAGCTCTTTAGGCTGCTCAGGTTCATTTTCCAGAAAGTGCGGTAATGATCGAGCCAGGAATCTACAGCCCGGAGCGGCTCGGGATTGAGCTGATAGACGCGGTACCGCCCCTCACGGTGCTCCTGCACCAACTGCGCGCGATGAAGGCGGCGCAGGTGCCGGGAGATGGCGGGACGAGACACAGGAAATGCCTCAGCGATCTCTCCCGCATGGCGGCTGCCGGAGCGCAGAAGATCGAGAAGTGCGCGCCGGGTAGGATCGGCGACAGCCTGGAAAACTCTTGCCGTTGAATATGTAACAGATTTGTTCCGCATCACGTGTTACCATACGGTTACGCAAGCATCTTGTCAAGCAGTTTGTGAGGATGGCAAGTTGGCTGGCATTCGCGTTCTCGGACCCGGTAGTGCGACAAGCGTCTGGCGACAGTGGGGTAAGACTTGGCGAGTTCGAGACGAGAAAAGAAAGGAGTAGCCTTTGACCATGCTATTCATTGTCATTGAGCGCTTCAAAGATCCCGCGCTCATCGGCAAGCGGTTCAAGAGCAAAGGTCGAATGCTGCCGGAAGGCGTCGCTTACCATGCGAGCTGGGTGGATGCGGCAGGAACCCGCTGCTTTCAGGTAATGGAGGCGGCGAATCCGGAGTTGCTCAACCCTTGGGTGACTTGCTGGAATGACGTGATGGACTTTGAAATCGTTCCAGTCTTGACCTCTGCCGAATTCTGGGCGAAGAGCGGCTAACTTATCGCGATGTTACCCTGATGTTTGTATGATCGAGGAATCGCATGAGCACGGGCCCCGCACCGGACTGCCATGGCTTGACCTCATCCTGGCGGGATCGGCGATCTTCATCTCGGTTGTCTCGCTCATCATCTCCATCCACCACGGCCGCACTATGGAGAAGCTGGTGGCCGCCAACGATAAGCAGGTGAAGGCGTCCACGCTGCCCATCCTGCGCTTCGGCACCGGCAACATGGACGTTAATGACAAGACAAGGATGGTCCACTTTGACGTCACCAACGGCGGCACTGGACCGGCCATCGTCGAATGGTTGCGCATCAAGTGGAACGGTCAGCCGACAGATGGCCCGCGCGACCTGTTGGACCGCTGCTGTCGCACCCGCCCTTATACGTTATCGCTTTCTAGAAATATCGCATCCGGCATGACGTTGCCGGCGGAGCAATCGCAGAGTGTCTTTTACGTGCGCGCCGGCGACGCCGATCCCGATCTCTACCAGCGCCTGGATACCGAGGCCCGCTTCAAGATCGAAGCCGAGGCCTGCTACTGCTCGGTGCTGGACGAGTGCTGGATCACCGACTTCAAGGCGCGAGCGAAAAGCGTGAGGTACTGTGAACTCATTCCCCAGAACGAGCGCTGGTGAAACGTACCGGTCCGCGAAGATAGGAGCACAGCAATGTCATCCATCAATGGCGATAAGGCAAAAGCGAACAGGCGACGGCGGCATTATCTGAGGCTGCGCGAGCGCCGGCATGCCTGGCTAAAGAAGCTGGCGGAGAGCAGCGCGAAACCGAGCGCGGCATCGGCCAAGAAAGCACAGTAGTCAAAGAGCGCTGGCCCTCTCGCGTGGCACCGAAATGAGCGCGATTCGCGCGGTTGCTGCCCGCCCCCGCCAAAAGAACTTTGGGCTTGACGCGTCGATATTGCCGCAATACCATGCGCCCCCGGTTGCTTAGCAACCCAATGGGGGGCCTATGAATATTCACGTCAGAACGTTTCTGTCTTGCTTTGCGCTGCTGGCATTTCTGGCCGCTAGCGCATTGATTATGGCAGCCCAAACCACCAATCAAACTGCTGCCAGTTCCCAGAACTGCCAATCCAACGGATGCGAGGGGAATCCCATAGAACCCCAGCACAACTTCCTGAAAATCACTTCGACGGTAGTGGCGGGCACCCACGAATCCGTAGATTGCCCACTTTTCGTGAGCAATCTAGCAAGCGTGAATGGCGCTCAACCGTCGACGGCGGTGGATCCAACCTGTGCGCGGCTTGCCGGCAGAGTGAAGGAGAAAGCGTTCTGCGGCGTTGTTGTTGCTACGCCCGAGGGGACTATTTTCCAGGCTGGCAAGATCAATGTCATGATCCTGCAAACGAATCCCAGCGGTATCGTAACCTTCGTCATCGCCAAGGGAGACGTTGATGCGAGCTGCAATTT
>QIAW01000447.1 GCA_003225655.1 Acidobacteriota bacterium | reverse complement strand
TGATGGCGAGGCGCGCCAGTTTGCCAAAGACCACAACTTGCTGCGCTCGGCCAATAAAATCCTGGCTCTCGGCCCCAAGGCACTGGTGATCAAGCACGGCGAGTACGGAGCCACCGTCTTTTTCCAGAACGGAGCCTTCGGTTTTGGCCGCCATCCTTTTCGGTCGCCGGCGCTGCCGCTGGATGAAGTGCGCGATCCCACCGGGGCGGGAGACGCATTCGCGGGTGGCTTTCTGGGTTACATCGCTTCCCAGGGAAAGCTCAGCGCTGAGGTCCTCAAGCGTGCCATGTTCTACGGCGGCGTCATGGGAGGCTTCGCCGTGGAGCGCTTTGGAACTGAGCGCCTGCTCTCACTCACCCGGCAGGAAATTGATGCCCGCTTCCAGCTATTTCGCGAGATGAGTCATTTGGAGTAACTTCTTCCTGATGGAAACCACATCAGTTGAACCGATTGCGCCGGCAAGGGCCTTGGCGCCATCGCCACTACGACGGCCGAAGAGTTGGTGGCTGCTTGCCGGCGCCGCTATTGCCGTTTCCATTCTGAGTTTTGTTCATTTCTTCCGTTCAGGCCAGATTCTGTTGTACGGCGACGCGGTTGCCCACATCAATATTGCGCGCCGCGTCTTTGATTCGCGCACGCCCGGCCTGCTTCAGTTGGGGACTGTGTGGCTACCCTTGCCGCACATTCTAACCATGCCTTTCATCAGCAACCGTTGGCTCTGGCAGAGCGGGGCCGGCGGATCAATCGTCGCTATGGTTGCCTATGTCTTTGCGGGCTTGGGTATTGCGCGCCTGTTCTGGAGAGGTGTGCTGGGTAATGACGATCAACATCAGGTGCAGCCCAACGGTGCAGCAACTTGGGGCGGATGGATTGCCGCGCTGGTTCTACTGTTGAACCCCAATCTCATCTACATGCAAGCGACGGCCATGACCGAATCGCTTTCGCTGGCGCTTATGACTTGGTCCATCGTATGGTTCACGGAATTCGTGACGGCGGCCAGGCGCGCCGCAGCTTCGGATATAAGCGATGAAGGCCATCAACTGGCGCTGCGAAAGAGCAGGCGCTCGCTGGAACTCTGTGCTGTAACTCTGGCCGCCGCCATGCTCACCCGTTACGACTCCTGGTTTCTGGGCGTTCTCACGGGTGTGGCAGTGCTGGTGAGCTTCTTTTTCATGCCATCCGTACTGCGCATCGAGTTGAGAAAGACCCTGCTGAAATTCATCGTGCTTACCGCTGCCGTACCGTTGTTCTGGTTTGCTTATAACTACGGGGTCTACCAGAATCCGCTGGAGTTTGCCAATGGGCAGTACTCGGCGCGGGGCATTGAAGCACGCACCACGCGGCCTGGAGATCCCCATCATCCGGGTTTTCACAGCATGAAAACCGCGGCTGTCTACTACTGGAAAGATGCGCAACTCAATTTGGGAGAAGGGAAGTTTGCGACCGGCATTGTCCTTTTGGCGATTGTTGGAGTGGTGATCTTGCTTAACCGGAAGCATTTTTGGCTGGTGGCGTTTCTCTGGCTGCCTCTGCTCTTTTACTCTCTTTCGATTGCCTATGGTGGCGTACCTATCTTCATGCCGGTTTGGTGGCCGTTTTCTTATTACAACGTCCGCTACGGCCTGCAGCTCTTGCCGGCGGTGGCGGTGGCGGTGGGAATTGTCGCTACCCTGATGAACCGCAATATCTCTCGTAACGATCTGCGTTACGGCGCAAATATCGTTCTCATCACCTTGGTGCTCGCCTGTTACTGGCAGGCATGGCGCGCGGTCCCGATCTGTCTGCGAGAAGCCCGGGTGAACGCGGTGACGCGCATGGCGTTTGAACACCAGCTTGCCGGCGAGCTGAGCAAGCTTCCTGCTCATGCTTCGCTGCTTATGTATACCAGCAGTCACGTGGGCGCCCTGCAGGAGGCGGGAATCCCACTGCGCCGCACCGTGAATGAGGGCAATTACAGAGTGTGGGAGGCGGCCCTGGCCAATCCTGCGCTCTGGGTAGATTATGTCGTAGCCATGCGCGATGACCCAGTATGGAACTCGGCGCAACAGCACCAGGAGCAGCTCGTGCCGATAGCCAGGGTCTCAGTACCCGGCCAGCCCGAGGCCATTCTCTATCGGGTAAGAGTGGACGGCCGGCGAAGAGGTGTTTGATACAATCCGCCATAAAGATTTGCTATGGATATCTTGCATCACATCTTTGCACGCGTGGAATCGATGCAGTTGCTCTCAAGTAATTTAGTCCGCCTG
>QIAW01000440.1 GCA_003225655.1 Acidobacteriota bacterium | reverse complement strand
AAGGCCTCATACGACAAGGCCAATCGCACCTCGCTGAAAAGCTATCGCGGCCTGGGAATCACCGCCGGCCTGCGTATTCTCAAAAAAATCAAGGAGACGGTCAGGATTCCAGTGCTCACCGACGTACACGAAGCAGTGGACGTGCAGCGCGTAGCTGAGGTCGCAGACGTTCTTCAGATTCCCGCCTTTCTCTGCCGCCAGACAGACCTGATCGTCGCGGCTGCCAAATCAGGACGCGCCGTAAATATCAAGAAGGGCCAGTTCGTCTCTCCCTGGGACATGCGCCACGCCGTGGAAAAATGCCGCGACGCCGGATGCGAGCGTGTCTTCGTAACCGAGCGCGGAGCCTCTTTCGGCTACAACAATCTTGTTGTGGATATGCGCTCGCTGCCCATCATGCGCACGTTCGCCCCTGTGGTCTTCGACGCCACGCACTCCGTTCAGCTTCCTTCCGCGGGAGGAAATGGAAAAGCGGTCTCGGGTGGACAGCCGCAGTTCATTCCTATATTGTCGCGCGCCGCTGTGGCGGCAGGCGTGGACGGAATTTTTATGGAAGTCCACGATGACCCAAAGAACGCCAAATCTGACGGGGCCAATGCCCTGGACCTGAAAAAACTGCGCGGCGTCTTGCAGGAGTTGGTGGCGGTAAGGAAGGCAGTCACCCAGGCGCATCGCACCTAAGAGTCTTCTCTCTGTGTCTCTGTGGTGGACGTGGTTTTTCGTTGCGTTCAGCAAAAAATGCTTCCACTCCGAATCTTCTGTTAACATCCTCTTTTCCGCACATTGAGGCTGAAGCGCTGCGCGAGCTGGCGGCACGCATTCGCGGACCTATGGCGGATGCATTCGATCACGCCCTTGCCCTGCTGCATGCCTGCAAAGGGCGCGTCGTGGTCACCGGCATGGGCAAAAGCGGCATTATCGCGCGCAAGGTGGCCGCCACGCTCAGCTCCACGGGCACGCCCGCACTTTTTTTGCATCCCGCCGAGGCCATCCATGGTGATCTGGGCGTGCTGGTTCGCGGAGACATAGTGCTCGCCCTCTCTTCCAGCGGTGAAACCGAAGAGATTCTTCGCCTGCTGGCCACCATCAAGCGTCTGGGAATTCAGCTTATCTCTGTTACCGGCGACAAGCTCTACAACGGCGCCAAAACTTCAAAAAACAATCACAAGAAAATTTCTACCCTGGCTGCCGCGGCCGATGTAGCCCTCGATTGCTCCGTGGATAAAGAAGCCTGCTCCCTGGGCCTCGCTCCCACGGCTTCAACCACCGCCATGCTGGCGCTGGGAGATGCGCTCGCGGTAGCGCTGGCTGACCGTCGTGGATTCAAAGATAGCGACGTTGCCGACCTGCATCCCGGAGGCAAGCTGGGAAAGAAGCTGGCGCTGGTGGAATCTACGAGATGTCGCGCAAAGGTCTGGGAATTACCACGGTAGTCGAGCACGAGAGGCTGGTGGGTATCATCAGCGATGGCGACCTGCGCCGCCTGCTGGAAAAGCGCGGCAAAGATGTTATGGATTTGACCGCCAAAGACTGCATGACGCGTTCGCCGCAGACCATTTCTCCGACCCAATTCGCTTCCGCCGCCCTGAATATCATGGAGCAGCGCAAGATCACCTCGCTGGTCGTCGTGGACTCCAACGGCAAAGTGGAGGGCATTGTTCACCTGCATGATTTGTGGGGAACCGAAATGCTTTGATTGCGTAATTGTGTAATCGGGTAATTGTAAAATTGAAATTGCTTAAAAAGCGTTAACTCAATTACCCAATTACAAAATTACACAATTACACAATTCTTCTTATGTATCACTACAACATACAAACTGCCCTCGAAGAGCTGAATGAAGAAGCCGTGCTGCCCAACCCCGTGCACGTGCGCGATATGATTCTGCGCGCTCACCTGCCGCCCGAGCGCTCCATCGAAGCTAACCGCACGTTCCTGGAATACCAGAAGCACTTTGGCGAAGCCCAGAGGCTGGCGCGCGAGCTGCTGAAGAGCCTCGCGCAGAAAATAACCGCCTCATGAAGACCCTGGGTATTGTCGGCGGTATTGGTCCCGAATCAACCCTCGAATATTACCGCTTCATCATCGCCTCCTATCGTGAGAAGAAAAATGATGGAAGCTATCCTTGCGTCATTATCAACAGCATCGACCTGAAAGAAGTGCTGAAGCTGCTTAATGCCGGGCAATTCCCCGAACTGGCTGAACATTTCGTGAGGGAAATAAAAAAGCTTGCCGCAGCGGGAGCCGGTTTCGCCTTGCTGGCCGCCAATACCGCGCACATTGTTTTTGATGAAGTTCGCCGCCAGTCTCCGATTCCACTGATCAGCATTGTGCAGGCAACGTGCGATGCCGCCAAGATCAGGGGCCTGAAAAAGCTCGGGCTGTTTGGCACGCGCTTCACCATGCAGGGCCGGTTTTATCCGGAAGTTTTCTCCAAGGAAGGCATCGTGCTCGCAGTACCTAATCAGGAAGAGCAGGCATATATCCACGATAAATATATGAGTGAATTAATCCCCGGCATTTTTCTGCCGGAGACCCGCGAGCGCCTGCTGGCCATTGTGGACAGGTTGAAAGAACGAGAAGACATCGACGGGCTGATTCTAGGCGGCACGGAGCTGCCTCTAATCTTGCGTGATGCCACCGCCAGCGGCATTCCCTTCCTGGATACAACTAAAATTCACGTCGAAAGCGCCGTTAGGCAGCTATTGTCGTAAGCGCACGACGCAGTTCTATGGATTTCCATCCTGGGCCAAGGGCAAAAACTTCCAACAAAAGATCACCGCGGAGGCACGGAGACACGGAGAAAAGCAAGAATTGGTGGGAGTCCCAGTTAGTCCGCAGTAAGTCGCAACAGGTTCCAATTCCAGTAAGGGTATAAGCTGGGTGGAGGTTAAGTTTCGCCACTTGCCACCAATGCATTAGAATCAGTGATTCGTCACTGGCAAACCTACAACTCTATGCATCTCTGGTCACAACTGTTTATTCCCACTCTGCGCGAGGCCCCGGCCGACGCCGAGGTCGCAAGCCACAAATACCTGCTGCGCGCTGGATACATCCGCCAGCTCGCATCGGGCATTTACTCTTATTTGTTTCTTGGCCAGCGCTCAATTCTGAAGATCACGAACATCGTCCGCCAGGAGATGGATAAGATCGGGCAAGAGTTCTACCTGCCGGCGCTCAATCCCCGCGAAGTGTGGGAGGCCAGCGGCCGCTGGACGCTTATGGGCGACAACATGTTTCGCCTCAAAGACCGCAAGGGCGCTGATCTCTGTCTGGGCATGACCCACGAAGAAGTCATGACCGATATTGCGCGCAACGAGTTGCGCAGCTACCGGCAACTGCCGCAAACCTGGTACCAGATTCAGACCAAGTTCCGCGACGAGCCCCGTCCCAAGTCGGGCCTGCTAAGGGTGCGCCAGTTCACCATGAAGGATTCTTATTCCTTCGACGTTGACGCCGCCGGCCTTGACGTCTCTTATCAGAAACACTATGACGCCTACCGCGCTATCTTCGACCGCTGTGGACTGAAGTACTCGGTCGTGGAGGCACATTCCGGCTCCATGGGCGGCTCGCAATCGCATGAGTTCATGGTCCCGACCGAGGCGGGCGAAGACCTGATCGCAAGCTGCAGCAAGTGCGATTACGCTGCTAACCTGGAAAAAGCCTCTTCCGCGCTGCCTCCGGTGCCAGATCTGGAACCCACCGGCCCCAAGCCTGAGCTGGTCTCAACGCCGGGAATGAAAACTATCGAAGAGGTTTCCAAGTTTCTGGGGGTCTCGCCCACGCAGAAGATCAAGACTCTGGCGCTGATGCAGGTGAACGAAGATCCCAAGACTAAAGAGACGAGCACGCGTGCGGTCATCGTGCTGCTACGCGGCGACCATACGCTGAACGAAGCCAAGCTTTCGACCGCCCTCGGCGGAAAAGAGACGCGCCCGATGCATCCTGAAGAGATTCAGCAGCTCTTCCGTTCACCGGCTGGCTATCTTGGCCCGGTAGGACTGGCGGCCTTCCATGCCGATATTGGTGGGAGCCAGACCCAGCGCATCCTGCTGGAGGCGCTGCCCATCATCCTCGCGGATAATGCGCTCAAAGGACGAAAGAACCTCATTACCGGCGCCAACAAAGAAAATTTCCACTTGCGCAACGTCACCCCGGGCCGCGACTTTGGCGTGACCGAATGGGTTGATTTGCGCAATGCCGCCGAAGGCGAAGGCTGCATCAAGTGCGGTGCTCCCCTGCGCGTGGCCAAAGCCGTAGAGATAGGCCACATCTTCAAGCTGGGATACAAATATTCCGAGTCCATGGGTCTGCGCGTGCTCGATAAAGACGGCAAGGAAATCACGCCCATTATGGGCAGCTACGGAATCGGTATGGAACGCATTCTCACCGCTGCCATCGAGCAGAACCATGACGACGAGGGCATCTGGCTGCCGCTTTCGATTGCGCCCTTTGATGTGGTGGTCACTCCCACCAATACCGTCACGGGAAATTGCCGAAACCCTGGCCAAGGCAGGCTTCGATGTGCTCTACGATGACCGCGACGAGCGCCCGGGAGTGAAGTTCAAGGACGCCGATTTAATCGGGATCCCCTTCCGCATCACTGTTGGCAAAAAGGTTTCCGAAGGTAAAGTTGAAGTATTTCACCGCTCGACACGCGAGAGCCATGATGCTACTATCAGCGGCATAGTAGGTGAATTCACGGCGATAGCGCGGCGTTAGCTGCGGACGCGAAATTTCAATTGCGCCGCATGCGCAGCGCCGATATTTTGGTTGTGCGCGTACTGCATTATGAAATATTTCAAGCCATTTCTTGGCGTCGCGATTTT
>QIAW01000445.1 GCA_003225655.1 Acidobacteriota bacterium | reverse complement strand
CCGCAAGTGAAATGGCAGATCCGGAAGGCCGAGCGGCAGAGTCAGGATCTGCGGTAGCTGGCCTCTCGCCAGGGCGATTCCGGCCACAAGCGCTAGACCCAGGCTCACAACCGCCCCGAGCGGAAACAACATGTGTGCGATGTAGCCCGTACGGTGTGGCCGAATCAATCCGCCAACCCCCAACACCAGCCAGCTCAGTAGCAATAGCAGGATGCAGTACAGGCAGCCTTCCGGCCGTGCCAGAACGAGTTCGACGATCCAATGCGCAAGTTTCATAATCTTCCAACTGTGCGCTTCAGTTCATGTACTGTGGGCACAAAACTTGTAAATCGCTGATCGGGAAGGTCCATTCGAGGGTCTCTAGCTTTGCCTGAGGGGTTTCCACCATCCTTTGATAGGGAATTCATAACAACTTGCCGTTCAGAACTCTCGGAGTTGTGTCATCTCATGAATCCGGTTCTCGGCCTCAACTGAAGCTGGCGGCCAATTTCCTCATCAAGTGCAAAATGGCAATTGATCCGATACAAATCTCGGGCCGGAGAACGCGACAGCTCATGTGCTGTATAGATACTATATCCTAATAATGCGATTTAGTCATTTCGTTGTGAAGCTATATCCCACTGTGGAATTCAATGGCTTAGAGTTGACATACAGTTCTGCTCAGTCAGTTCTGCTCAGTGGAACGGGCACTCTACGTTCCACGGGGCAAACCATCGTAAAATCAGGGCTTGCTGGCCGGAGGCTTTCAGATGCTACCGTGCGGACCCTTATCGACGTTTTCTGGGCAAAACCTCGAGTTTGGACAACATGTCTTGAACGCTGATGAGGTGATTGTTAAAAATCTGCTTTGCGACATCCAAGAGCCGGAAGATTGTCGCATCGGGAACGGAATAATAAACGTTAAGGCCTTCCTTGCGGCCAACCACAATGTTGCGGCTACGCAGATAGTCCAGTTGCTGCGACAAGGTACTTTGCTCAACCCCTAGACGCGCGCATAAGTCGTTGACACTTATTTCGCCCCCTCTCAACTCATCGACGATTCGAATCCTCAGGGGATGGGCAAGGGCGCGGAAGAATTCCGCCTTGAATTTGGCTAAATCAGACATTTTTCTTGACGAACATCGTCGCACGCCAAGAGTGCCTTGTCAATATTTCGTAATACATTAATATTAAGATATAAGATGAAAACATTCTGCGGGGACCCACTGGCCCACCATGTGGCGCCGAAGAAAAGTAAGAAAATGAATTGTGAGTTAGGAAATACACGTCGCGCTGCTTCCCCCGCCCCTGCGATTACAGGGCGGGGGGAGCAAGCGGATTGAAGCAGCTACTGCTATTTGATGTTATCCACGTAGATCTGGGTCACCACGTTGCGAAAGAATTGCTCTGGATTACCAATGGGTGAGTTGGCCAGCACCACCAGTTCCATATCCTCGGGCAGGAAGTAGGCCAGGCTCTGCTCGGTGCGTCCGTTGACGCTGGCGTCGTGCCACAAACCGTTCTTGTTATAGAGCTTTCCCGCCGGCGTGCTGACGCCGACTAGATCGATGCCAAAGCCGTTATCCAACATAGTCTGGGCGGCGGTGGGCGACATGATGCTGCCCCCGCGCCGGAAGGTCCCCATGACGCCGAGCAACTGGTCGACCGAGAGATGCCAGCCAGCTCCGCCGCTCACGCTTTCCAGGCTGCCGGAATTCCACCCAGCGGTCGAAACCGGGAACTTGTAGGCCAGCACTCCTGCTCCAGGATGGTCCAGCGTGGCCGTGGTCACGCCTGCCGGTGCAAACACTTTGTTCTGCACATACTGGTTGTAGCCCCCAATCGTGATCGCGTCCCACAGCTGGTCGTTGAGGAAAGTCAGCGGCGGCGGGAAGAAGTTCGCGCCCTTAGCGATGTTGCCGTTGATCACCGGAATCAAGATCCGGCATAGCCCGAAGTTCATATTCTCATAGTGGTAGTGGCCAACATGATCAGCCGCATTGGGGTCGGTGCTGACACCGGCGGCAACGGCGGCCTTCATGGATTCGAAGTCGGTATCACTGGTGAAGCCACTGGTGTGGGTCATCAAGTTGCGGAAGGTGATCTTGTCAATGTTGGAACCTTTGGCCCAGTAGGTGGGCAGGTAGTTGATGATCTTGGCATCGTACGAGATGTTCTTCTCGTTCAAGAGCTTGGTCATGGCCATGGCGGTGATGAGTTTGCTGACGCTGGCCACGTGCATCAGCCGGTCTGGATTCCAGCCCTCACTTCCGTCCTGGGGCGTCTGCGCCCATTGCCATTCGAGGGTTTCAATTGTCTGGCCGTGCTGGCGGAGCCGCATGGCATAGCCTGCGACCTGGTCCTTCAGCGCGGCATGCAAGGCCTTGGTGAAGGCGTCAACGTCGAGATGGTGTGCCACGCGCGGGCCGAAAATCCCTTTTTTGGGCACGAATTCGAGCTTGCCCTCTTCACGCCCGCGGTCGCTAATGACTCCGATGATGTGCTGAGGCCGCATCACGTGGGTGCGGAGACGATTCTCATCGATGGTCAGGTCCTTCACTTGCGGGGCCACGGCCCGGTGCAGGTCCTCGGCGGAAACGTGGGCTTCAGAAACGTTTTGTCTCGCAGCCTGGGTCTCCCGCTGCGCACGCAGTACGGCTGGCGCGAAGACAACAGCCGCGGTGAACAAGCTAAAGAAAAAACTACGGGATAGTTTCATCATCAACATCTCTCCTTCAGGATTTGTTTTTTGGACATCTGGGCACGCAGACCTGTCCCCCGAGCGAAACGAGGGTTCTGCCCACTGGAATATTGGCTACCGGAATAG